>CAZACA010000249.1:0-1511 GCA_964483515.1 uncultured Treponema sp. | reverse complement strand
AAAAAATCGGCGGTTGCAATTTTGAATTCTTTTTTGTATAATCGCGCAAATCTTTTGGGGTGCGAGTCAATCCACGTCTAATGGGAGAAAAATATGTTATCTACAAACGAAATTAAAGTTGGAACAGCGTTTATGTTTGAAGGTTCGCCGTTCATCGTTCAGAAAATGCTCGGACAGAAAGCGGGCCGGCAGGGAATCACCGTAAAACTTCGCGTAAAAAATATCGTTACGGGCGGAACTCAGGATTTGGGTCTGGACGCGGGCGAAAAATTCGACGATGTGGATCTGGAAGAAAAAAATGTAAAGCTTTCGTACATCGACGGCGACGATTTTCACTTTATGGATCAGGATTCCTACGAAGACGTAATGCTTTCGCGGGAAGATTTGGGAGACAATGCGGGCTACATTTCGCCTGATGACGACTACGACGTTTCCATTACGTACTACGAAGGAAAACCTGTGGGCGTAAAACTTCCGATTAACGTAACGCGGACAATTACTTACTGCGAACCCGGAATTAAAGGCGACACTTCAGGAAAATCGCTGAAACCTGCAACGCTTGACACGGGAATGGAAGTGCGTGTTCCGTTGTTCTGCAACACTGATGACAAAATTGTAATCGATACACGCGACGGTTCGTTTGTGGAACGTGCAAAAGACAAATAAATTCTGTTGCGTCTTTTATGGCGCAATTTCGACCCTCTAGCTCACTATGGATAGAGCGACAGCCTCCTAAGCTGTAGGTAGCGAGTTCGAACCCCGCGAGGGTCATTCTGCCGTTTTTTTAAGCGGCATTTTTTTTTGCGTAACTGATTTTTTTCTGCGGATTTTTTTTCGTCCGGATGATTTTGTGTGGGTTCCGCGGAAATTTTTGATTTTTTTTGATTTCTTTCAGCGTTTTATTCAGCACGTTCTGTTTTTAGGCAGCGATGATCAGTTTTTACGCGCAGCGACATCAGTTTTTACACGCGTCGACAATCGTTTTTAAATCTTGACAGAATTTTATCGTAAGCATAGAATAGCGCCATGGACTTAAAAACAGTATTAACACCTGACACGGTAGATCTTCATTTGAAAGGAACTACAAAAGAAGAAATTATTGATGAACTTCTTGAGATTCTTGCAAAGGCTGGAAAAGTTACTGACAAGACTTCAGCAAAAGAGTGCGTTTTGGATCGTGAGAGAAAAATGTCCACAGGTATGAAGCATGGCATCGCAATTCCTCACGGTAAGACGGACACCGTTTCTGATTTAGTCGCCTGCATCGGAGTTTCTGACAATCCAGTTGATTTTGACAGCCTCGATCAGGAGCCATGTCGAATTTTCATTATGACGCTGTCGCCAGTGAATAAGACGGGACCTCATCTACAATTTCTTGCGGAAGTAAGCCTTTTGTTCAAGTCTGCGGATAAACGCGCTCAGATTTTAAACACCCAGGACAAAGCTGAAGTAATCAAGATTTTGACTGAGTAGCATCTGCAATTCACCTTTAAAAAGCTCTTGTTTATTCA
>CAZACA010000248.1:0-1550 GCA_964483515.1 uncultured Treponema sp. | reverse complement strand
TTTACGTGCGTTTTTTTACGCTGAAAATTTCGCGACAGAATTTTCGTGCGTTTTTTTTTACGCTGAAATTCTGCGAACGAAATTTGCGTTCATTTTTTCACGCTGAAATTTTGCGGAAAAATTTTCGTGCATTTTTTTTGCGCTGAAATTTTTGCGGACGAATTTTTCGTACATTTTTTTTACGCTGAAATTTTTTTGATGAATTTTGGTTTTACTTTTTTAAACAAAAGTATTACACTTCCCGGAAATTTTGCGGACGTTCCGCGAAAAAATCATCAATCGAAAAGGAAAAAATATGAAACTCACTTGCGGAATCGTGGGACTCCCGAACGTGGGAAAATCCACAATTTTCAGCGCACTCACAAAAGCACCTGCCGAAGCCGCCAACTATCCGTTCTGCACCATCGACCCGAACGTGGGAATCGTGGATCTGCCCGATGAACGGCTTGATTTCATGGCGAGCGTTTTTAATCCGAAGCGAAAAATTTATGCCACGGTAGATTTCGTCGACATCGCAGGACTGATTAAAGGCGCGTCAAACGGCGAAGGTCTGGGAAACAAATTTCTTGCCAACATCCGCGAAACCGCAGTCATTGCTCACGTTGTCCGATGCTTCGACAATCCCGACATTCAGCACGTCCGCGAAGATGCAAAAACCGATGCGCCCGTCGATCCGGAAAGCGATATTCTGACAATCGATTTTGAACTCGCTCAGGCCGACCTGGACACCATTGCAAAACGCGCGGAAAAAATCACCAAGCAAATCCGTGCGCTGGGAAAAGACGAAGAAAAAAAACTCGCTCCGTATTTCAGCGCCATCGAAAAAATCAAACCGCTTCTCATCGACGGAAAATGTGCACGCATGGCTGAACTCACCGACGAAGAAAAAAACGCCGTGTACGATCTGCATCTGCTCACGATTAAGCCGCAGGTTTTTGTCTGCAACATCGACGAAGACACAATCGCATCGGGCACAAACGCTTACGTTGAAACCGTCAGAAAAATCGCCGCGGAACAAAAATCGGAAGTCATCGTCATCTGCGGAAAATTTGAAGCCGACCTTGCCGAAATCGAAAACGAATCGGACAAAAAAGAATTCATGGAAAGCGTGGGACTTGCGGAATCGGGACTTTCGGTTCTGGCAAAGCACGTTTATTCGCTCATGGGGCTCAGGACTTTTTTCACGGGCGGAGAAGACGAATGCCGCGCATGGACAATTCACGCCGGAGACAAAGCACCGCAGGCCGCCGGAGTAATCCACACCGATTTTGAAAAAGGATTCATCAAAGCCGAAGCGTACACCGTGGACGATTTAAAAAAATTCGGAAGCGAAGCAAAAATCAAGGAAGCCGGAAAATATCGCCAGGAAGGAAAAGAATACGTAGTGCAGGACGGCGACGTTTTATTTTTCAAGTTCAACGTTTAATTTTGCATCATAAAATTTTCGCTCCGAAAGGGGCGATTTTTTTTGCTGAAAATTCCGCGAACAAATTTGGCTGATTTTTTTACGCAAATTTTTTGTCGCTGAAAATTTCGCAAACGAATTTGCA
>CAZACA010000247.1:0-1593 GCA_964483515.1 uncultured Treponema sp. | reverse complement strand
GAACGCCCGTCCGCGTAAAAAACAGTTACAACATAAAAAGCCAGGGCACGCTGATTGTCGAAAAGCATTCAGGAATTCGTCCGCTGGTTACGGCAATTTCAAAAGTAAAAAACGTTACGCTCATTGACGTGCAGTCAAGCCGGATGCTGGGAGCCGCCGGATTTTTAGCGCACATTTTCAATCAGTTTTTAAAATGGAACATCAGCATCGACGTAATCGCCACATCGGAAGTTTCTGTGAGTCTGACTGTGGACGGAAAAATCGAACTGGACGGACTGGTGAGCGACCTTGAGCGCGTTGCCGACGTAAGCGTAAAAAAAGAAAAGGCAATCGTTACGATAATCTGCGACGCTTCCCGATCCAGCACAATTCTGTCAAAGGCATTCAGCGGACTGGAAAAAGAAGGAATCAACGTGCAGATGATAAGCCAGGGCGCAAGCAAAGTAAACATCAGCGTTCTGGTGGACACGGCGCAGGCTGACAAAACCGTAGAAATAATTCATTCCGCGTTGTTCGGCTGATTTTTTTCGCTGATTTTTTCGGCGGATATTTTTTTTTAGAGGTGAATATGAAAATCGCTTTGGTTGGTTACGGAAAAATGGGTCACATTATCGAGCAGATTGCCCTTTCAGCGGGACACGAAATTGTGGCGACAGTGGATGTCATGGCGGACGATGCCAGCGTGAAAATTCAGAAAGGCGACCGGAAATCCCTCTCCGATGCCATTTTAAAAAGCAATCCGCAGGGCATAATCGAATTTTCCCATCCGTCGTCAGTAATGGAAAATATCCGCACGATTCTTCCGCTGAAAATTCCGGTTGTAGTCGGAACCACGGGCTGGAACGATAAGCGAAAGGAAGTTGCAGACCTGGCGTCGTCATCCGGCGGAACAATCATGACAAGCGCGAATTTTTCCATCGGCGTAAATATTTTTTATAAAATCGTTCAGGAAGCGGCGCGGCTTGCAAATAATTTCGCGGAATACGATGCGGCAATCTGGGAAATGCACCACAATCAGAAAGCGGATTCTCCGTCGGGAACTGCCATCGAAATTGCAAAATCGCTCATGACGGAATTCAGCCGGAAAACTGAAATCGTTACGGATTCTTTCCGCGAAAAACCGAAAGCAAATCAGCTTCACGTTTCTTCCACACGCTGCGGAACTGTTCCCGGCACGCACAAAGTTTTTTTCGACAGCGATGCGGACACAATCGAACTGACCCACACGGCACGAAGCAGAAAAGGTTTTGCAGGCGGAGCGGTTCATGCGCTGGAAAATCTGGTTTCCATGCTGAATTCGGGGGAACTCAAACCGGGCGCACTCTACGGAATGAACGACGTTTTCCCCGGATTGTTTTAGGTTTTTGTAAATTCATTCAGTCGTTCTGCCGAAAAAGAATCGGTATGACTGTAGGCAAAAAAAATTCATATAAAAAAATCTTCGCGTCCATTGCGCTTTTTCTGTCGGCGTGTTTTTCTTTCGCGGAAATTCACACCGTTCAGAAAGGCGAAACTTATTATTCCATCAGCAGAAAATACGGCGTTTCCCTGGAAGAACTTTGCAATGCGAACAACTGCACGGTAAACGACGTT
>CAZACA010000246.1:0-1708 GCA_964483515.1 uncultured Treponema sp. | reverse complement strand
CCTGCATTTCATAAAAAGTTAAAAAAAAATCCGCGGAAATTTTCTGCAAAAAAATTTAATTCTGCTTCTGTGGTCTGGGTTTTCGCGCCTTTACCTGAACGCCCATGGCAACCAGAACTTTTCGCACGGCAAAATCCAGTTCAGTCCGCTGGGGATTCATGGGAAGAACGAAATTCCGGCAGATTGCCCAGGTTTTTTTGTAGAGTTCCGCGGCGGAAGTTTTTGATTCGAGTTTCCAGTCGGTCAGGTGCTCCACGAAATCTTTCAGCAGAAAAAACAACCGTTCGCCCAGACGGGAATCAGGATTCTGCTTCACCAGGTCGTCCAGCGCCCTTAAACTTTCAAAATACGACCTGCGGAATTTTTTGTTTTCCAGAAGCAGGCTGGTGGCGGCAGGCTGAAGATACGCGTACAAATCCGTGTCCAGCGCCGAATTTACGATTTCTTCTGCGCGTCCGCTGTTGATGATTTTTAAAAGTTCTTCGGTCAGCCGCGACGGAGAAACGGGCGAAAGGAGCGGAGAAGAATCGCGGATTTTTTTCCTTAACCTGCGGGAAATTCTGCATCCGGTGGTGGCTCCGTACTTTATGGCGCGAATCATTCGGACGGGATCTTCCACAAAAATTCTTTCCAGCGGAATTACGGGACGAAGCACGCCTTTTTTTATGTCGTTTACGCCGTTTACATAATCGATTATCTGTTCTTTCAGCGGATCGTAGTACAGCGCGTTAAGTGAAAAATCCCTCCGCTGAACGTCTTCATCCATGCAGCCGAAAGCGTTTCCCACCGAACCGTCCACAATCGACCGAAAAGTGCTTACTTCAAAAATTTTTGCGCCGAAAAAAACGTGAACCAGCCTGAACCGTTTGCCGATTATCCGCGAATTCCTGAAAATTTTTTTTATCCTGCCGGGAGTTGCGTCGGTTACGATGTCGAAATCTTTCGGTTTCCTTCCGCCCAGCAGATCACGCACCGCGCCGCCCACGATGTACGAATCGAATCCGTTTTTCTTAAGGCACTCGATGATGGAAAGCGCGTCTCCGTCGATGGATTTTAAATTTATATTGTGTTCCGCTTTTGTATAGACAACGGCTTTTTTTATCGGACGACCTTTCCCGTCCGTAGAATATCTCACTAACACGATGGGCACATTTTAGTGTTCAAAAGTCATGAAGTCAATTACGCGGATTTTCGTTGCGCTCATGTTGCTCCGTTTTTTTTTCAGCGGATTTTTGAAATTTCCGCGGAAAAATCAAAAAAATTCAGAAAAAAATGCAGGAATTTTTCAGAAAGTACTTGACAGACTCGCTGGGGGGGGGGTATAATGACGATAAAAATTTCATCATCAGGAGAATCGAATGGAAATTTCAGTTATTGTGCCGGTTTACAATACGGAAAAATTTTTAGGCAGATGCATTGAGTCGCTGCTGGTTCAGGATTTCGCGGATTACGAAATAATTCTGGTGGACGACGGTTCCGCGGATTCGTCATGGGAAATATGCAGGAATTTCGCGGAAAAAGACGGGCGGATTGTGGCGATTCATCAGGAAAATTCGGGCGTTTCTTCGGCGCGCAACAGGGGCATGGATGCATCCCGCGGAAAATATTTGGCGTTCGTGGACAGCGACGATTACGTGGAAAAAAATTTCCTGCGCGTACTGCACGAAACCATTTCAAAAGACGGCGTACAGATGGGAATGTGCGGATT
>CAZACA010000245.1:0-1719 GCA_964483515.1 uncultured Treponema sp. | reverse complement strand
TTCTTCCATCACTTCCCTCTTTCCAATAAATTTTGCCGGATTTCCTGCCCACACTTCGCCGTCGCCCACGTTTTTCGTTACGACTGCGCCTGCACCAATCAGCGCATTTTTTCCCACGGTAATTCCCGGAAGAATCGTTGCGTTTGCACCAATGCTTGCGCCTTTTTTAATCAGCGTTCTGAGCGGAAGATTTTCGTGATTTTTTGAAACGGGATATTTGTCGTTGCAGAAAGTTGCGTTCGGGCCGATGAAGCATCCGTCTTCCACAGTTACGCCGTCCCAAATTTGCACGCCGGATTTTACGGTTACGTTGTCGCCAAGAATTACGTCGTTTTCGATTAAGACATTCGCGCAGATGTTGCAGTTTTCGCCGATGACTGCATTTTTAAAAATCACGCAGAACTGCCACACGTTCGTATTTTTTCCGATGCGTTCCGAAGCGCAATCAGCCAGCGGATGAATCATTTTTCCACTCCAGAAATTCGCCGTAATCGCGGATGTAATCGCCGGCATCGTAAAGTTCGCTTGCAAGCACCAGGCAGACTGAACCGCTGGAAAAATTGTTGAGTTCGCGCCAGATTCCTTTTACCACCAGAAGTCCCATGTACGGTCTGTTCAGCGAAACAGTTTTTTTTACGCTTCCGTCATCCAGAACCACATCGAAACTTCCGCTCGCCGCCACAATCAGCTGAAACAAATTTTTGTGCGCATGACCGCCCCGCTCTTCTCCGCCGGGAACATCGTAAAGGTAGTAGCATCGTTTTATATCGAAAGGAATTTCCGCGCCGTTTTGCACCACCGTCAAATTTCCTTTTGCATGATGATTTTTTTTCAGCTGAATTACTGAACAATCGTAAACTGTAGATTTCATTTTTTTTCCGCCGATTTTTTTGCTGCCGAAAGGAATCCGCTGAATTCACGGATGTAATCGTCTTCGCTGAAAAAAGCGGACGAAACGACTAAAGCAAGGGACGCCGAAGAAAAATTTTTTAATTCACGCCATGTCATCCGCGGAACAAAAACGCCGTAGTACGAACGGTTCAGCGGGAAAATTTTTTCAGAATTTCCGTCGTTCGTTACCACGTCGAAACTTCCCGAAAGCGCCACAATGAATTCGTCCGCCGATTTGTAAGCGTGTCCGCCCCGCATTTCGCCGCCCGGAACATCGTAAATCCAGTACGCGCGTTTAATTTCAAAAGGAATCTGGGAATTATTTTCAAAAAAAGAAAGGTTTCCGCGCAAATCCAAAAATTTCGGAAGTTCAAGAATTTTCGCTTCCGTTTTTCCACTAGTTGCCATGAGCAATATACTATATTCCTCACAGATAATTTTCAAGAGTTGCCGGTAGCAATATTATGAATTGATGACGGATATTCTTTTGGTGCTCGGACGAAATATCAGAAAACTCAGGAAAGAATTCGGATGGACGCAGCAAATTTTAGCGGAAAAATCGGGAATTTCCGTGCCGTTCATGACGCAAATCGAATTGGGCAGAAAATCCGCGTCGCTGGAAGTGATTCAGAAAATTGCGTCTGCGCTGGACGTTCCCTACAAAAAACTTTTTGACGAAGAAGAATCCGCCGTTTCCGCGCAAAATCTGGTCGCACTGGAAAAGCAACTTTCCGATTCAATTTTGAATTTAATCCACGAAAAATTTTCCGGGCAATCCAACTGAAAAAAAATCGTGCTGAAAAAAATCGAACTGAAAAAAAATCGAAC
>CAZACA010000244.1:0-1852 GCA_964483515.1 uncultured Treponema sp. | reverse complement strand
AATCGACGAATCCGCTGAAAAAAATTCCGCAGAAAATTTTGACGAAGCACTTCCGCCCGTCGGTGAAAAAACTGCACTGGTTTCAATCGTCGGTCGTCCGTCCGCAGGCAAATCAACTTTTTTAAACACTGCAAGCGGAGAAAAAATCAGCATCGTTTCGCCCGTGCCGCAAACCACGCGCAATGCCATCCGCGGAATCGTGAACACTTCGCTGGGACAAATTGTTTTCATCGACACGCCCGGACTTCATCTGAGCGAAAAAAAATTCAACATAAAACTTTCAAAAATCGCCGGAGACAACATAAAGGAAAGCGACTGCATTCTGTACATTCTGGATTCCACGCGGGAACATTCCGACGAAGAAAAAATGATTGCATCGATTTTAAAACCGTTTCAGAAAAAAATCGTAGCGGCAATCAACAAAACCGAATGCACTTCAGCGAATCCCAAAAGAAGCCGCGAATTTCTTGAAGCGGAATTTCCTGAACTGGACAAAAACCGGATCGTGGAAATCAGCGCAAAAGAAGACAAAAACGTGAACGAAGTTTTAAAGGCAATTTTTTCGCTGGCAACCGAATCGCCCCATTTGTATCCCGAAGAATTTTACACCGACCAGGAAGTCGATTTTCGCATTTCGGAAATCATCCGCGGAAAAGCAATTGAACGGCTGGAGCAGGAACTTCCGCACGCAATTTACGTCGGAATTCTGGACATGAAAATGCAGGGCGAAAAACTTTTAAAAGTGCGCGCGGCAATTTACGTGGAACGCGAAAGTCAGAAAGGAATCGTCATCGGCAAAGGCGCGTCCATGATAAAAGAAATTCGCGTGGAGTCCATCAGGGAATGCAGAAAAATTTTTCCGTACAGGGTGGACATCGATTTGCAGGTTAAGGTCGACAAAAACTGGCGGCAAAAAGATCACGTGCTGAACAAAATTACGCGCTAAAATTTCCGCAGCAGGTATCGTCCGCTCAATTCAAATTTTCCGCTGAACTGTTTAATCCATTCGGTTAATTTTTTGCGTTTGAGTTCCGGCCGCGTTTCCTGAATTTTTTTCGCCAGACTTGAATAGAACACGGAATTTTTTTCGCGGGATTTTTCTTCAAGTTCGCTGAAAACTCTTTCAAGAAATTCGGCGTCGGTTTCCGTGCGATTTTCGTTTTCCGCGGATTCAGGCGATTCAGCTTTAAACGATTCGCGCAAATCTTCCACGAAAAAAAATTCGTCGAATGCACGTACGAATCGGGAGTCTAATTTTGTCTTTAATTTTTCGCCGAAGCCCAGAACGAATTTTCCCATGGAATGAATTTTCAAGATCAAATCGGCGTAACCCTGATCGGAAGAAACCAGGCAAAAAGAATTTATGTTCGGATTTTGCAAAACGACTTCCACGCTGTCCATGATAATCTGTTTGTCCACAACTTCTTTCGCCTTGCCTTCGTGAAAACACTGAACCGGTTTGACGGGATTCTGCCGGACGTATTCCTGCCACGATTTTGTGTGGGCGAGGCTCCAGTCAGCATAAGCGCGGCAAATTACGACGCTGCCGATTCGTTCGATTTTCTGAAGAATGATTCCGGCATCCCGCGCCGAAATATTTTCCGCATCGATGAAGACCGCGATTTTTTTGCACATAATTTTCTCCCTTAAAAAATTACGCGTAATATATCACTGAAAAAAAATTAGTCAAGCAATTTTTTCACACTGAATTTTTGCGACAGAATTTTCGTGCATTTTTTTACGCTGAAATTCCGCGAACGAAATTTCCGTGCATTTTTTTTTGCGCTGAAATTTTTGCGACAAAATTTGCGTGCAATTTTTTTTGCGCTGAAATTTTCGCGACAGAATTTCC
>CAZACA010000243.1:0-1858 GCA_964483515.1 uncultured Treponema sp. | reverse complement strand
CGAAGGACGACGACTACTCAAGCGAAATTTTTTCTTCACTTTCCGGGGCTTCCGTTCAGGCTGCTTCCGCGCAAAAAAATTCTTCGTCAGGCGGCGGTGATGACGGCAACGGAAAAAAATCGCGGAAAAAAATCATTCCGATTTTTCTGCTTTTCCTTGCGCTGATTGCAGGCGGCGGATTTCTCGTGAACAAAAAACTGAATTTTTTCGGCGACGGCGGAATCACTGATTATTCGCAGATGAACGTGGACGATGCGCTGGCACTGGCAAAAAAATTCATTGAAAGCGGAAATTATGACGAAGCGCTGAAAATTCTTCTGTCAATCCGTGCAGACGGCAACGACGAATTTTCTTCGGAACTCCGCGGAAAAATCAACGCGCTCATAAACGAAGCGTTTCAGAAAGCGCAGGCACAGAACCGCGAAAAGGAAATTTTTGATTTCGTGGAAAAACTGATTGCCGAAGGAAAATCCGTGGACGCGCTGAAAATTCTTGACGCCATAAAAATTCCGGGCAGCGACGAAAAATCGGTTCGTGCAAAAGAAAAAATCGATTCGCTGAAAAACGACGCCATAAAAAAAGCAGTGGACGACGGAAAAATCGACGGACTTCTGTCACTGGCGAGGAATTTGATTTTTGACGGCGACATAAAAAACGCACTGGAAATTTTAAGCGCAATTCCTTCGGACGGAAAGGAAAACGGCGAACTCCGCGAAAAAATTTCTTCGCTCGAAAACGACGCATTTCAGAAAGCGCTGGCAGACGGAAGGGAAGACGAATTTTTCGGCATCATTCAGGACATGACGGAAAACGGAAAATCCGTGGAAGCGCTGAAAATTTTGAACGCAGTAAAAATTCCCGGCAACGATAAAAAATCCCGCGCGCTGAAAAATAAAATTTCTTCGCAAAAAACTGACGCCATAAAAAAAGCGGTGGACGACGGACGCACTGACGAACTTTTATCGCTGGCACAGGATTTGATTTCTGACGGCGACATAAAAAATGCCCTGGAAATTTTAAGCCAGATTCCCGCGGACGGAAAAGAAAATCGCGCACTCCGTGAAAAAATAAATTCGCTCGTAAATGAAGCGTTTCAAAAATCCGTGGCGGAAGGAAAGGAAAACGAATTTTTTGATGCCGTTCAGAGTCTGGCGGACAACGGAAAATCGGTTGAAGCGCTTAAACTTTTGAACGCACTGGAAGTTTCAGGCGACGACAGAAAATCAAAGGCGCTCAGGGAAAAAATCGATTCCATGAAAAAATCCGCCGCAGAAAAAGCGGTTGCAGACGGACGCACTGACGAACTTTTATCGCTGGCACAGGATTTGATTTCCGACGGAAAAACGAAGGACGCCCTTGATCTGCTTTCGGACATTCCCGCTGACGGCAGCGACGAAAAATCCCGCGCACTGCAAAGCAAAATCGAACGGCTCAAAAAGGAAGCGCAGGTTGCGGAAAACACGAAAGGACTTTCCGACGAAGAAAAACTTGCGCTGGCAGAAAAACTCATCGCCGAAGGAAAATACGACGAAGCGCTGATTCTGCTGAACGGCATGGAAAACGAAAATAATTCCGACGAAATGAAAAAACGGATCGCGGATTTAAAAAATAAGGCGGTCAGTGAAGCGAAAAAAAACGGCGTGGATCTGCGTGATTTCGGATTCGATGAAAACGGAAACGCCGTCACGTCCGACGAAGAAATTTTAAAGCATCAGGAAGAAAAACGCCTCGCTGCGGAAGAAAAGGCAAGGGCTGAAAAAAAGGCTCAGGAAGAAAAACGACGCGCCGCAGAAAAAAAAGCGCAGGAAGAAAAAAAAGCCGCCGCCGCAAAAAAAGCACAGGATGACGCAAGAATCGC
>CAZACA010000242.1:0-1875 GCA_964483515.1 uncultured Treponema sp. | reverse complement strand
TTTTTGCTGAATTTTTTGTTTCATGAAAAAACGCGGAATTTTTTTTGCTGAATTTCTGGTTCGTGAAAAAACTGCATAAAATTTTTAATAAATTTTTTTGTCGGGTTGCTTGACAAAACAAAATCGTCGGGATATATTCTTGCTCACGGTGACCAGAGTAAAGAGGTAATTCCCGTGTCCATACCGAACACGGAAGTCAAGCTCTTTTACGTCGATGATACTGCCAACGCGGGAAAGTAGAAAGTTGCCGTTTTTTTATTTTAAAACGCGGAAAATGTATACATTATTTTTCAAAAAATATATAATCGCGCGGAATGCCAGATGACGTCTTCGTAAACAATCTGAATTTTTTGCGTTCGGCACTTTTGCATAAAAAAATGCGGGCGGGCATTTTATCACTTTATTAGGAATTATCGATGAAATTTACTGAATTTTCACTAAACGAAAACCTTCTGCAGGGAATCGGCGGGGCGAATTATGTGGAATGCACTCCGGTTCAGGAACAGGTTTTAAAATCGTCGCTGGAAGGAAAAGATTTGTACGTTCAGTCCCAGACAGGTACGGGAAAAACGGCGGCGTATCTTGTAAGCGTAATCCAGGAACTTCTTTCGCGCACGGAATCCAGGGGAAAAAACGCACTGATTCTTGTTCCCACGCGAGAACTGGCGGTGCAGGTGGAAGAAGAAGCGGAAAAATTGATTAAATTTACGGATTTGACCTGTTCGAGTTTTTTCGGCGGAGTAGGTTACGACAAGCAGATTGCACGGCTTAAAAAAGGATGCGACATTTTAATCGGAACGCCGGGACGCGTCATCGATTTGAATCAGGGCAATCAGATGGATTTAAAAAACGTCGGTTTTCTTGTAATCGACGAAGCGGACAGAATGTTCGACATGGGTTTTTATCCCGATTTGCGCACGCTCATCAAAGTCCTTCCGTCCTCAGAAATCCGGCAGACCATGCTTTTCAGTGCCACGCTGAATTCTTACGTAAAAAATCTTGCATGGGAATACACGCGGAATCCTGAAGAAATTACCATCGCGGCGGAAAATATTACCGTGGACGAAATAAATCAGGAACTTTTTCACGTTTCAAGCGGCGACAAAATGAAACTTCTGCTGGGAATCATTCAGAAAGAACGGCCCGAAAGCCTGATAATTTTCTGCAACACAAAAAAATCCTGCGAAATCGTGTCAAAGCGCATGAAAATCAACGGAATCGAAAGCGAATTCATCATCGGCGACCTTCCGCAGAAAAAACGGCTTGCCATAATGGAAAAATTTAAAGACGGAAAAGCCAGATGCCTCGTTGCCACCGACGTTGCAGCCCGCGGAATCGACGTAAACGACCTTGCCATGGTCATAAATTACGATTTGCCGAACGAAGCGGAAAATTACGTCCACAGAATCGGCAGAACGGCGCGCGCAGGAAAATCCGGAAAAGCGTACACTTTTTGCAGCGAGCAGGACGTTTATTCACTTCCGGCAATCGAGCGTTACATCGAAAAAAATATTCCGTCCCAGGTTGCAGACGAATCGATTTTCGTTCAGGACAAAAGCGAAGGAATTTTCATTAAACTGGACGATTATCACGGCGAATACAACGATAAAAGCGAATTCGGCAGAAAACGTGAAGCAGAATTCCGCGGAAGAAACCGTGCAAAAAAAGGCAGCGGAAGATATTCGTCGCGGAACGAAAACGCAAAAAAAGAATATCGTCGTGACAGGCGCGTTTACAATCCCACGGACGAAGATCTGCTTTCCACCATGACTACCGAAGAGCGCATGAAAATTTATCGCGAAAAATACGGAAATTTGCAGGCGCAGAAAAAACGGCAGGATCCGCGGGAAGAATTTTCTTCGGAAAAGAAAAATT
>CAZACA010000241.1:0-1881 GCA_964483515.1 uncultured Treponema sp. | reverse complement strand
TTTTTGTGCGCCCCGTGTTTTTTAAATGAATCGGAAAATCATGCGTTGGCGGCAAGTCTGGTTTCGCCTTCTTCGATTTTCGTCAGGTAGCCGGTTCTGATGCATGAATCGAAAAGCGAACGGGAAATAAAATCCGTGGTAACTTCGTCGTAACCGTCTTTGTCCCGGACGATTCGCACCACGAAACCGTCTTCCGTTTCCCTGATGACCGAAATGTAGTCGCGTGTTTTTCCTATGGTTTTCAGCGTGTAGTAAGCCATTTTTTTCTCCTCGCCAGATTGCGGCGTCGTAAAGATGCAAAGCAACCGAATTTTTTCGGCAAAAGCACAAAAGCATTGAGCAAACTGCCCTTCTCGTTTCGTTTAAATTTTCGGATTTTTTAAAAAATCGTTTAGTTTTTTCCGCGGAAATTTCGGCGCCGGTTTTCGCGCAAAAAATGCAAAAAAAAAATTCAAGAATTCCGCGGATACGTCCGATATTTAAATTACCAGACGACCAATCTTATCCCCTCCCACCCATTGGCGTCTGGTTGTCAGAAATGGCATGGCCGGTGTAAAAGCCGGTCTCTTTTTTTTTAAAGTTTTTAAAGATTGATTAACTTTTGCAAAAACTATATTTTAGAACGAAATTTGCATTTGACGGAGAACAAAATGAAAAAAACAATTCTGGCATTGTCACTGGCGGCATCGTTTATTTTTTCAGGCTGCCTTACCACCACCACAACGAACGCAGGAAGCGTAGGCGCAGACCGAAAGCAGCTTTTAATCGTTTCGGAAGAAGAAATGGAAGAAAGCGCGAACACTTCGTATCAGGCAGTTCTGGACGAAGCAACCGAAGCGGGCACATTGAACGTAAGCGCTTCCACGACGGCACGCGTACAAAAAATCGCAAAACTTTTAATTGCACAGACCGGAGTTTTCCGCGACGACGCAGCGACCTGGGACTGGCAGGTAAACGTAATCACTGACAGCACGGTGAACGCATGGTGCATGCCCGGCGGAAAAATCGTCGTGTACACCGGAATCATCGATTCGCTCAGCTTGACCGACGCCCAGCTTGCAGCCGTAATGGGTCACGAAATCGCCCACGCACTGAAGGAACACAGCCGCGAACAGGCAAGTCAGGCACAGTTGACGAGCGCAGGAATTTCCGTAGTTTCGCAGGTAGCCGGATTGAGCGACACATCGAACCAGGTTCTGTCCCTGGCGACGCAATACACGATTACACTTCCTTTTTCGCGCTCCCACGAAACCGAAGCCGACAACATCGGAACGGAACTCATGGCACGCGCAGGCTACGACCCGAACGAAGCGGTAAACATCTGGAAAAAAATGTCGGAACTTTCATCGTCAAGCACGCCCGAAGTTTTGAGCACGCATCCGTCCAACGAATCGCGCATAAAAAATCTCAGCGTAATTTCCGAAACGGTTTATCCGCTCTACGAAGCATCCGACAAACAGTAGCAGGTGAATCATGGAGGAGAATTCAGAAATAAAAGAAATTTGCGGACTTCTTGCAAAAATCAGCGACGAAAAATTGATATTCGATTTTTTTGAATGCCTTTTCACGCAGTCGGAACTGAAAGATTTTTCCAAGCGATGGAGTCTCGTAAAAGAACTGGACGAAGGCACCACGCAGCGGGAAATCGCCAAAAAATACAACATGTCGCTTTGCAACATAACGCGCGGCTCCCGTGAAATGAAAAAAGAAGATTCCGCTTTCAAAAAAGTTCTGGACATTCTGAATTCTTCTTCCTGAATTTTCCACGGAACAAAAGTCGGACTCCCGCAGCCCGATTTTTTTTTGCACTAAAAAATTCCGGGCTGATTTTTTCCGCTGAAATTTCCGCGCAGAATTTTCGTTCAGCATTTACACAAAAAG
>CAZACA010000240.1:0-1894 GCA_964483515.1 uncultured Treponema sp. | reverse complement strand
CGGAAAACGGAATTGATTTTTTTAAGTGAAAAATTTTCGCGCAAAAACGAACGCAAAAAATTCGGCAAAAAAAATCCGCATTCAGCAAAAAGAATTTTTTCTTCGCGGAAACGGAATTGATTTTTTAAACCGAAAAATTTCCGCGACAAAATTTTCGCGCAGAAATGAACGCAGAAATTTCGCAAAAAAATCCGCATTCAGCAAAAGAATTTTTTCTTCGCGGAAAACGGAATTGATTTTTTAAACTGAAAAATTTCAGCGACAAAAAATTTCGTGCAAAAACGAACGCAGAAATTCGGCAAAAAAATCCGCATTCGGCAAAAAGAATTTTTTCTTCCGCGGAAAACGGAATTGATTTTTTAAAGTGAAAAATTTCAGCGGCAAATTTTTTCGCGGCATTCACGATAAAGGGCAGCGGTTTTTTCTACCACGTCAGCGGGAATGGATTTGATGGATGCGTCGCCTGCAAGATTATTTTTTTTCAGCCAGTCGCGCACGAACTGTTTGTCGTAACTTGCGGGGCTTGTGCCGACTTTGTATTCCGCGAGATTCCAGAAACGGCTTGAATCCGGCGTGAGGACTTCATCCGCCAGAACGAGTTCGCCATTTTCGTCCAGACCAAATTCGAATTTTGTGTCGGCAATGATGATTCCGTTTTTGTACGCGTGGTCGTAGCATTTTTTGTAAATCGCCAGGGCAGCGTTTTCGATTTTTGTTCCCAAGTCTTCGCCCAAATCTTTTTTCATGAACTCAAGCGTTACGTTTACGTCGTGACCTTCGGCGGCTTTTGTGGAAGGCGTTACAATCGGCGCGTCAAGTTTTTCTGCCTGTGCGTATTCTTTTTCAAATTTGTGTCCCAGAAATTCTTCGCCTTTTTTGTACGCTTCATACATGGAACCGAACATATATCCGCGGACGATAACTTCGTAGGGAATCATTTTCAGTTTTTTTACGAGAATCGTTCTGCCTTCAAATTCCGGCTTCTGAAATTCCTGCGGCATATCGCGCAAATCCGACGAAATCATGTGATTCTTGCAGATGTCCTTCGTGTAGCCGAACCAGAAATTCGACAGCGCATTCAGCACTTTTCCTTTGTCAGTAATGGTGGTGGGAAGAATTACATCGAACGCCGAAATTCTGTCGGTAGTAACGATAACCATTCGTCCGTCTTCAAGGTCGTAAACTTCACGAACTTTTCCGCTGATAATTTTTTTCATAAAAACCTCGCTAATTTTGTACAAATCCTTTTTTCGCCAGTGGAATAAAAATTCCGCCCAGCGCATTTCCCAAAGTCATCAACAGCAGATACAAAAAATTGTGCAGGTTCCACGCCCGCGCCAGAGAAAAATAAAACATATTCGCCACGCAATGCTCGAATCCGCTTAAAATAAAAACCACTACGGGCAAAAAAATTGCAGCGATTTTTCCAAGGGGATTTTCAATCGATTTGAATCCGTCCGCCGCAATGAACATGAGCATTCCGCAAAAAAACGCCAGAATCAGAATGCTTAAAATTCCGTCCGCCGATTTCGCGTCGCAAAGAATTTTCGCTTTTTCCGCAATGGAAGAAATCCGCGTGTGCAGAATTAAAATCGCCGAAAAAAAAGTTCCCAGAAAATTCCCCAGCCATATGAGCGCAACTTCGCCCGCGTAAGAAATTTTTTTTTCCACGATGTAGCCGACTTTTCCCGTGTAAAGATAAAATCCAAAATTCAAAATGACGAAAAGTCCCGTGCCGAAAAGAAACGCCCCCACGATTTTATTTTCGCATGAAAGAAAAACCGTACCGCCCAGCGCAATGGCAACGCCGGTCATAAAAGAACGCAGCAAAACGTTCAAAAATTGCTTCGATTTCATAACGGGAGGATTCTACATTTTTTTGCTGGTTGTGTCA
>CAZACA010000239.1:0-1949 GCA_964483515.1 uncultured Treponema sp. | reverse complement strand
ATCACCGTATTACCTGGAAACATCGGATTTTGATATGGCTGCTGAACGATTAAAAAATTCTTTCAGAAATTGGGCGAACTACTGCCGTATTCAGGGGATTTTTAACGCCAGTTCAGTCAATAAAACTGAATTCCTTTTTCGTCATTCGTTCCCCTGATTTTTCGTGCATCGCGAAGAAATTTCCGCTAGTACTTGAAGACGCTTCCTCCGATGAATTCGCGGATAATGGAATCGCCCGGAACTGATGTGGCAGGAATGGTGGAAAAGCAGTTTAAAAATTGCAGGAGGCGCGTGGCTTCGGCGTATTCCCGATGCAAAGGCGACACGCATCGCAAAAGCGGTTCGGCGTAAACTTTCAGCACGGCGAGTTCATAGTCCAGCGCGGTGTTCAGCATGGCATCGGCGTTGTTCTGAAACGGAAAAATGTGCAGCCGTTCGCCTTTCTGCACGCTGTCCCACATGGCAATGGTGTCTGATGCACTTTTTCCGCGGTATCTTGAGTCGCGCACGATTCTGCGGATAAGGCGGTTGTCGCTGGTGGCAATCCGGTTGTGGTCGTCCAGATTCAGCTGAGTCAGTGCCGAAATATACACCTTGAATTTTTTTTCCTTTGGAACAAGGGGCGTGAGTTTTTCGTTCAGTCCGTGGATTCCTTCCATAATCAGAATGTCGTTTTCGTCCAGAATCATTTTGTCGCCCTTAAAAAAACTTACTCCGTTGTGAAAATCGTAGGACGGCAGCATGATTTCCTTTCCCGAAAAAAGATCGACCAAATTTTCGTTCAGAAGTTCAATGTTCAGCGCTTCCAGACATTCGTAATCGTAATTTCCGTTTTCGTCCCGCGGCGTTTCGGTTCTGCCCAGATAATAACTGTCCAGGCTGATGACTTTGGGTTTGTAGCCGATTGCCTGAAGCTGCAGCGCGAGTTTTTTGCTTGTAGTGGTTTTTCCGGACGATGACGGGCCTGCAATCAGGACGACTTTCGCGGATTTCTGCTGAAAAATTCTGTCGGCAATGTCTGAAATCCGTTTTGTCTGCAGCGTTTCGGTGATGTTGATGAAATCGTTGATTTTGCGGTCGTGCACCAGCTGATTCAGTCCGGCGGCGGAAGTTACGTTAAGCCGTTTGCCCCAGAGTTTGTACTGTCTGTAAATTTCAAAAAGTTTCGGCTGGTCTTCAAACGGCGGAAGTTTGTCTGAACATTCGTGGCGCGGAAAACGCAGAAGAAATCCGTCACTGTAGGGAATAAGGTCGAACACCTTTAAAATTCCCGCGGAACCTGCCAGCGGACCGAAATAAAAATCAGAAAAATCGCCCAGACGGTTCACCTTGATTTTCGACGGACAGCGATAATTCAGCTGCTTCCGTGTTTCCACCAGCGACAGTTTTTCAAAAAGTTCGCACGCTTCGGAATAGGAAATGTACGAATTTTCGATTACTTCATCCGCGTCGATTATCCGCTGCATTTCGGTTTTCAGCGCACTGATATCCGCGGAACTGACGTGCTTTTCCGTGTCCAGGGTGTAATAATATCCGTAGCCCAGACTGTGACCCACCAGAAGTCGTCTGCCAGGAAAAAGTTTGTGTGCGGCGGCGGCGAGAATAAAGCAGAGGGAGCGGCGGTAAATTGCCGAACCGCATTTTGTGTCCACGTAAACCGGCTCCACGGCGGAAGAAATGTTTATGGGCGAATCCAGCGACTGAATTTCGTTGTTCACGCGGATGGCGACGATTTTTTCTTCGTTTCCGAATCGGTTTAAAATCAGGGCGGGCCGAATTTCGTTTTCTACTTCGATGAAAGTTGCGTCAGGAAAAGTGATTTTGATTTTTTTCATAAAATTCCCCTTGTGGAAAAGCGGATTGCCTTTCGTAAGGAAAATTATAAATCACAAAATGCGGAAAATCACGCTAAAAAAATAAATTTCGCGTAACCGTTCGGCGCGTAAAAA
>CAZACA010000238.1:0-1954 GCA_964483515.1 uncultured Treponema sp. | reverse complement strand
GGTAAAACGCAGCGAATTTTTTTCGCGGAATTTTCGTGCAACAAAAAGGCAACAAATTTTTTTTCGCAGAAATTTTCGTTCAGCAAAAAGCAACAAAATTTTTTTCGCAGAATTTCCGTTTAGCAAAAGACAACAATTTTTTTCCGCGGAATTTTTCATTCGGCAAAAACGTAATAATTTTTCCGCAGAAATTTTCGCGTGGCAAAAGGCAACAATTTTTTTCGCAAAATTTTCGTTCGATAAAAACGCACCGAAATTTTTCCGCGGAATTTTTCGTTCAGCAAAAAGCACCGAATTTTTTTCCGCAGAAATTTTCGTTCGACAAAACGCAACAAATTTTTTTCGTGAAATTTTTTGTTCGGCAAAAACGCAACGAATTTTTTTCCCGCAGAATTTTCGTGCAACAAAAACGCAGCGAATTTTTTTCGCGGAATTTCCCGTTCGGTAAAACGCAACAAAATTTTTCGCAAAATCTTCGTGTGGCAATAAAAAAATTAAATTTTGATTTTGCCTTTGTCGATTAAGTTCAGCAGGATTTTTACTGCCGCCGGGTCGAACTGCTTGCCGCTGTTTTCTTTCAGTTCGCTGATGATTTTTTCGCGGGAAAACGCTTTTCTGTAATAACGGTTGTTGCTCATGGTGTCGAAACTGTCGGCAACCGAAACAATCCGCGAGAATTCGGAAATTTCTTCGCCCTTCAATCCGTGGGGATAACCGCTTCCGTCGAAATGTTCGTGGTGCTGCAATGCAACTTCGGATGCATGAGGAATCGACGTGAGTTCCTTCAGCATTTCGCCGCCGTAAACCGTATGATTTTTTATGGTCGTGTATTCTTCTTCAGTGAGCGATGACGGTTTTTTGATGATTTCGTCAGGAACGGCAATTTTTCCGCAGTCGTGCAGAAGTCCGCAGTAAAAAATTTCGCGGCAGAAGTCCTTGCTTTTTTTCATTTCCTTTGCAATCAGCCGGGAACATTTTGCCACACGCTCCGAATGTCCGCCCGTAACCAGATCTTTTGCGTCGATGAATTTCGCCAGAATCCGCATCGTCTGCTCGATAATCTGATTGTCGTGCTCTTTTTCCAGCCTGAGAATTTTGCTCCGCGCCGAAAGAATTACGTACACGAAAATCATCGCGTAAAAAATTACCGAAAGATAAAAAAGCGGATTGTGCAGGAAATCGTTTTTGAATTTGTACGAAATTTCCCAGTCGTCGAATTTCATCAGCGGAAAATTTTTTTCAGTGTAAAAAATAAAACCGATTTTTGCGCGTCCGATTGCGTGCGATTTTGCCGGAATAAAAATTGATGAAGTCGGTCTGAACACGATTCTGTCGCCGGGCGAAAGGGGAATCAGCGTGAGGTTTTCCTGAGTTTTTATGTGCGGAATGGAAAGATTTTTTTCGCCGGATTCGTTCAGGTCTACGGGAATCTGTTTTTTTTCCGCGCCGTTTTTTTTCTGAAAAATTTCTACGGTTCCGTTCCAGGCGTTGTTCAGATAGCAGTTCTGTTTTACGCGAAGTTCGATTTTCCAGTCGGCAAGATTTTCGTCGCTTAAATTTTCCACCGATGCTTCATAAACTGCACCGATGAAATTTCCGCGTCCGGGTCTGATTGAAGAAATTTCAGGAAAGTAAGCGTCCCATAAATCGCCTTCGTCCATCCGCGGAAAAATTGAAAATCGGACTGGAAAAGGTTTGTCGTCAGAATCGAGGGTCTGCCATCGGGAAGAATTCTGCACGAAAATCGTCGTAACGAAAACCACCACGGCAAGCAGGATGATTTTGTGCAGGACGCTGAAAGTTTCGCGAAAAAATGCTGCACGGTCCGCAATCCGCGGGAAAAACTTTTTTAATTTTTGATTCATATAAAACTCCGCCGGAAGTGCAACAGGTTGAAATGTCAGCGCGCTCTCCTTCACGGCGGTGGAATTATAAGCGAAAAATTTTTTTTTCA
>CAZACA010000237.1:0-1979 GCA_964483515.1 uncultured Treponema sp. | reverse complement strand
CTGGCAGAAAAAAACCGCGAGTTCAACGGATTCGATTACTGCATTTGATTTTTTTTCCTTTCGCGGAAGCGATGATTTTTTTTATTTTCATTGCGTACGAAAGGCGATTTTTTTCCCTATAACCACCCACCTTTCCCCGCATGCTTTTATCTGATGATTTAAATGCTGCAAAGGAAGTTTTTACGCAAAATTGCGGTCTAAATTTCTTTTCGGGGACTTTCTCCTGCTCAAATTCTTTTGACCGCTATTTGCGAAGCGTTTTCCCTGAAAAAAAATCGCCCGGTACAAACGAATGCATCGGGCGAAAAATAAAAAAAACTTAAATTACGCGAAAGGATTTTCGTCCCTGTACAGAACTCCCTTCGGCTGGTTGTACGCAACGTCAGGAATGTTCAGGTACTTGAAAATCGTGTAGAGCGCCTTTCCGAAGTGACCGAATGCAACTGCTCCGTGGTGCGGATAATTTTTGCCCACCAGAACGTGACGATAGAATCTGCCCATTTCAGGAATTGCAAAAACGCCGATTCCGCCGAACGAACGGGTCGCTACAGGAAGAATTTCGCCCTGTGCAATGTACGCCTGAAGTTTTGTGTCGGGAGTCGTCTGCAGTCGGAAGAACGTAATGTTGCCCGCCTTAATGTCGCCTTCCAGAGTTCCGCGGGTGAAATCAGGTTCGCTGCCTGCCGGTTCCAGAAGCCTGTGCTGAATCAGCTGGAATTTTACGCCGGGTTTGCATGATTTTTCCAGACAGCAGAACGGAGTGTTTCCGCAGTGGAACGCCATGAACGTATCGTTAAGCGCATAGGGATAGCTGAATTTTCCTTTGATGCTTTCGTCGTACATATCCTGCGGCACTGAATTGTTGATGTCCAGAAGCGTAACCGGAGACGCAGAAACGCAGGTTCCGATGTATTCAGACAGCGCACCGAAAATATCAACTTCGCACGCCACCGGAATTCCGCGGGACGCAAGGCGGCTGTTTACGTAGCACGGCTCGAATCCGAATTCTTTGGGGAACGCAGGCCAGCATTTGTCAGCAAGGGTAACGTATTTTTTGCTGCCTTTGTTTGCTTCGATCCAGTCCAGAAGCGTCAGTTCAAATTGTGCCATTCGCGGCAGAAGATCGGGGAAATTGTTTCCTTCCGCGCCAAGTTCCGCTTCCATGTCCTTTACTACCGACGGAATTCGCGAATCGTCTTTGTGCGCCTTGTACGCCACCAGCAGATCCAGTTCGGAATTTTCCTGAATTTCGATTCCCAGATCGTAAAGCCCTTTGATTGGTGCATTGCAGGCAAAAAAATCCTGGGGACGCGGACCGAAAGCAATGATTTTCAGATTTTTAATTCCGATGATTGTTCGCGCAACGGGAATGAATTCGGCAATCATTTTTGCAATGTCATCGGCAGTTCCCACGGGATATTCAGGAATAACAGCCGGAATATGTCGCAGATTCAGGTTGTAGGAACAGTTGAGCATTCCGCAGTAAGCGTCGCCACGTCCGTTGATTAAATCTTTCTGCGATTCTTCCGCAGCGGCAACGAACATGCACGGACCGTCGAATTTCTGCGCGATTTGAGTTTCAGGCGTTTCAGGACCGAAATTTCCGAGGAAAACGACCAGCGCATTGCATCCGGCGGATTTTACTTCGTCCAGTGCCTTAAGTGCATCGTTTTCGTTTTCTACGGTAGTTTTCGCTTCGTAGAGTTCGCCTTTTCCGGCAAATGCCTTGACGATGGCTTCGCGCCTTTTTTGCGAAAGTGAAATGACAAAACAGTCACGGCTCACGGCGATGATTCCCAGTTTTACGTCGGGAATGTTTGTAAATTTTTCCATCGATTTTCTCCTAAAGATAAGTTGATTCGCGCAAACGGGACGCAGAACGCATCCGCGCGGATTTTGTGGCAACCGATTGCCAGCGGATTCAGTGTAGATTTCTCCGTTGAAATTGTCAAGAAAAAGTTTTCAACACACGTTGATTG
>CAZACA010000236.1:0-1984 GCA_964483515.1 uncultured Treponema sp. | reverse complement strand
ATTCCTGCGGACGACTTGGCGAAGCGGGAACTGCCATGGAACTTTTTACGGCATCAGACGAAAACGCGCGCATGAAAATTGCAAAAAAAATCGTATCGCTGAATTTAAAGCGAAAGGAACTCACTCAGTCGGCGGCGGAATTTTCTTCGCTTCAGGCAAAAAAATCCATTCAGGAATTTTCAAACCGGCTTTGCTTCGTGTGGGACGATTCGGGCGAAAAAATCAACCGGGGAATCACGGGAATTCTGGCGCAGAAACTCATGACTGAATTCGGAGTGCCGTCCATCGCCATGACAAAAGTAAACGACAAGATGATCGGTTCCATCCGAAGTCCGGCGGGCGGATTAAACGCAACGGAATTTTTAGGCAGCGATGAAATAAAAAATTTTTTCGTAAGTTTCGGCGGGCACGATTCAGCAGCAGGATTTACGATTTTGCAGGACGACGCTGAAAATTTCCGCGCAAAAGTAAAAATTCTTTCGCAGAAAATTCAGCCGTCAGAACAGGAAAAAATTTTTTCCGTGGACGCAGAACTTCCCCGCGAATACATGACGACGGAAATTCAAAAAATCGTTGACCGGTTCGAGCCGTACGGAGACGAAAATCCCAAACTGATTTTTCTGGCGAAAAATTTGCCTGTTTCCGCGGGAACGATTCTGGGCAAATCGGAACGGCAGCATTTAAAAATCACCGTGGACTGCGGCAGCGCGAAATGGCCGTGCATTTTTTGGGGCGAAGGCGAAAAACTTCATCGCGATTTTGACGTGGGCGACAAAGTGGACATTCTTTTTAACGTGGAGCGGAATTTGTTCAACGGCTGCGAAACGCTTCAACTCATGCTTCTGGAAATCGAAAAATCAAAAATATAAATTTACAGTGGAGATTTTTATGAAAAAATTTTTTCTGATTTTTTGCACGCTGATTTTTTCGGCGGCAGTTTTTGCAAAGGATGCAGTTTTTTCCGGCGAAGATTACTGCATTTCGCTTTCGTACAACGAAACGGCTTTTCCGGGTGATGCGGTTTTTGTCCGGCTGAATTTTCTTCCGGGCACAAAAAAATCAAAATCATCCAGAACCGATTTTTCAAATTTTCAGGCGCGCATGGAATTTCTCATCGACGGAAAAATGGTTCGCCAGTCTGATTTTTACCAGATTTCAAAATCGTCAAAAAATTCCCGCACGCTTTTAGCCGGAGTTCCCCTTTCGTCGTGGTGGACGCAGGATTCAAAATGCGCCATAAAAATCGTTTACGCGGAAAAGGATTCGGCACAAAAAGAATTTTCGCTTCCCTTCGCGCTGAATCAAAAAGAATTCGTCAGCGAAACTCTGGAACTGAATCAGGGCAACACTGAAATCAAGACGAACACGAGCGTCAAGCGGATGGATCAGATAAAAAAACTCAACGAAATTCTGTCCACAGTAAATTCCGCGGATGTTTATCAGACAAAATCTTTTACGCCGCCCACGCCTGCCACAAGACGCACGTCATTTTTTGCCGACCGGCGGATTTACAAATACACGAACGGAAAATCGTCCACGAGCCTGCATTACGGAATCGACTACGGAATTCAGGAAGGTTCCAACGTTGCTTCGTGCGGTGACGGAAAAGTTGTCATGGCTGAAAACCGGATTTCCACCGGATGGAGCGTGGTAGTCGAACATCTGCCCGGACTGTACAGTCTGTACTATCACATGAAAGAACTGAAAGTGAAGGAAGGCGACATGGTAAAAGCAGGACAGACCGTGGGATTAAGCGGACAGACGGGACTTGCAACCGGCCCGCATTTGCATTGGGAAGTGCGCTTGAATTCCGAAGCAGTCAGCCCCGATTTTTTCACCGGCGATTTTACTTTTTCCGAAGAATAATTTTGCTGAACGTCCCCGATTTTCCGGGGATTTTTTTTTGCGGAACGAATTTTGCCACGCTAAATTTTTGCTGAACAATTTTTTTCCGCACAGAATTTCGCTGAATAAATTTTTCCAC
>CAZACA010000235.1:0-2007 GCA_964483515.1 uncultured Treponema sp. | reverse complement strand
TCCGAACGAATCGAACCGATTTTTTCCGCGACGAATCGAACCGATTTTTTCGCACAAACCGAATCAATTTTTTACGCACGAACCGAATCAATTTTTTTTCCGTGGAAATTTATTCGTCGGATTTTTTTATCAGGTCGCTTTCCCACGCCAGAAGTTTTTTTTCTTTTTCGCGGTCGCTGCCTTTTACGTCGCACAAAATTCTGAAAACCGCTTCGGTTCCGCTGGGCCGCATCCAGATGAACGCTGACGGATTTTTCTGCGCATCGAAAAATTTTATTTTCAGTCCGCCGTTTCCGTTGTTCCAGTTTTCTTCTCCGCGGATTTCCCTGGTTCCGTTCGTCAAAAAACATCCGTAAGAAAAAATTCCAAGTTCCGCGAAAAATTTTTCCCTGTCGTTTTGCCACGCAAGTTCAAACTGCTTTTTGAAATTTTCCTTCAGCTTTCCTTTGTCGCGCATTTTTACTTTTAAAATTGCACGGCTTTCGCTTACGCCGGTCGTGACGAATTGCGGCAGCGTGGAAATTACGTCGTTCAGCGTAAAATCGTTTCTGTATTTTTCTTCCTGATTCGATTTTCTGCACCAGATGTGAAACAGACCGATTTTATTTTTTTCGTCGCGGATGGAAAGAATTTTTATCAGCGCAAAAATCGTCGCCAGAGGATCACGGACGCATGACGGAAAAGTGATGTTGCCGCCGTTGCTTCCTTCGCCGAAAATCCGCACGTTGAAATTTTCGCTTCGTTTTTCCGCCGCCAGATTTACGACGTTCGCTTCACCCACTTCAGCACGAAAAATTTCTGCATTCATAAATCCGCAGATTTCGTCAACGCGCATGGACGTGGGACAATTCACCGCCACCGCCAGATTTTTTATCCGCGGATTTTTCCAGTACTCAAAGGCAAGTTCCGCCATGACGCAAAGTGCAAAAACTTCCTGAGCCGCAATGGTCTGCGCAGAATTTTTTTTCTCGTTCCAGAAAACAACGTTTCCGCGGTCGCCGTCGCAATCAGGCATAAAACCCAGCGAAAGATTCTGCATTCCGCGCCCGTGCAGGTCGTTCATGAATTCCGCGCAGTAAATTAAATTTTCAGGTTCGGGAATTATTTCGTGGACGATTTTTCCAGGCTCGTCGTTGAACGGAACGAATTTTATTCCGCACGAAGAAAAAAATTTTTTGTCGATGGAAAGTGTCCGCGCCGAACCGTTCATGTCGCAGGCAATCGCCATGGATTTTTTTGAAAGCGATTTTTTTATTGCAGAAAAAATTCCGCGCTGAACGGATTTTTTTTCGCTTCCTGAAATTACGGTCCGGATAAATTTTTTGTATGCGTCCAGCGATTTTTTTTTGTACGTTCTGCTTTTTGAAAAAATTTTTTCCACGGATTTTTTTTCCGCCCGGACGATGACCGAAAGCGCATGTTCTTCGATTCCGTCTTTTCTGCATTTTTCTTCAAACCGGTTCGCAAGAATTTTTGATTCTTCCGCGCACAGAACTCCGCCGTTTTTCAAGCCGAATTTTATTCCGTTGTGACCGACCGGATTGTGGCTCGCGGAAATGTAAACGAATCCGTCGAATTTTTTTGAGTACGCCATGATTTCGGGAGCGGCTGCAACGCCAAGAAAAATCGTCTTCACGCCGAAAACGCAGAACGCTTCGATGATTTTTTGCGCGATTTCTTTTCCGGTGGGACGCGTATCGGTGGCAACAACGACGGCAGGATTTTTTTTACCGGATTTTTCGGCAACGTATTCAGCAAAAGTTTCGGCAATGAGAATGCACAAAAAACTGTTGTCCTCTCCGATTCGCCGGGTGAAATCTTTTTCGTCGGAACTTTCGGCAAAAATTTTTCGCCAGCCCGATGCGGATAAAATCATGTTGTGTTCCATAATGCGCGGAGTATAGCACAATAATTTTTTTTGACAAATCAGGACGCTGAAGGTCGGAAGGTCGGCAAAAGGAAGCGGAATTTTTTTTCAGGAAAATTTTTGTTCGCAAAAAAAAATTC
>CAZACA010000234.1:0-2020 GCA_964483515.1 uncultured Treponema sp. | reverse complement strand
TTCAGCCTGATTCGACGTGATTTTTTCGTCTTCTGCCATCATTCGCCCTCCTTTTCTGACATCGCTGCAAGTTTTTTCTTCTGCGATTCTTCTTTTTTTGCTGCCTTTTCCGCCGCCTTACGCATTCGACGCGAATTTATGGTGTAATAAACCGTGGGCATGAGGAAAAGCGTCATCAGCGAACCGAACGACATTCCGCCGAAAACCGTAAGGGAAATTGGCTGCATGGACGCCGAACCTTCGCCGGGGAAAAACGCCATCGGAGCAAGGGAAATTATCGTGGTAAGGGTACTCATCAGAATCGGACGGAGCCTGTTCCGCGCCGCTTCAACGCACGCTTCCCGCAATGCAAATCCGCGTTTCCGCAGAAGATTCGTGTAGTCCACCAGAACGATTCCGTTGTTTACGATTGTGCCCACCAGAACAAGCATTCCCATAATCGTTACGACGTTCAGTTTCTGCCGCGTAATTGCATAAATCGTTACCACGCCCACAAACGAAAGGGGAATGGTCAGAATTACGATGAACGGGTCTACAAGGGACTCAAACTGACTCGCCATTACGACGAAAACAAGCGCCGCCGCAATCAGGATAATCAGCCCGAAATTCACCACCGCTTCCATCATGTCTTCAAAGTCGCCGCTCATGGTAATGGAAACTGCATCGTCCTTGGGAATGTTGTCGTTGATGATTTTCATTACGCCCGACTGAATTACGTCCAGGGATTTTCCTGAAACCGGTTTTGCCGTTACGTGAACGATTCGCGACTGGTCTTCGCGGATAATCGAAACCGGTGAAAGATTTTCTTCGTAATGCGCAAAGGACGAAAGGGGAATTCGTTTTCCCATGGAATTCACTACGGAAAGCTGATCCAGGTCAGTAAGTTTCGCCGTGTCTTTTTCCGCCAGACGCACCACGATGTCAATGTCGTCGCCTTTTTTTGTATAACGGCTGGCAGTTTTTCCGTTAATCGCCGCGTTGATTTCGCTTCCCACGCTGTAAATGTTCAGTCCGAGTTCGTACATTTTTTCGCGGTCAACGATAATTTCCGCCTGGGGAAGTCCTTCCTCCGAATCGCTGGAAACTTCGGTTACAAGGTCTGACGCTTCATCGATTAAAAGTTTTTTTATCTGATCGCCGGTTGCACGCACAAGTTCCAGGTCATCGCTGCGGATGTCTACGCTGATTCCGCCGGAAGTCGCGCTGTTGGAATTTGACGCAAAGGAAAGGGTCGCTCCCGGAATGGAATTAAAATATTTTCGCAATTTTTTCTTTGCGCTGATTTCGTTGTCCCATCCTTTTTCGCGGTCTTTCGGTTCATAAAGCGTCCAGATTATGGCTCCCGTATTCGTTTCAGAACTCGCCGAAAGAACGCTTGTTCCGCCTACAGTCATGGTCGTATAGCGGACGCCCTTCAGTTCTTCCTTTCCGATCTGCTCCAGAGTGCGCATGGTGTCTTCCGTCGCTTCAATCGTAGAACCGTTGGGCAGTTCCACGTCGATTTCCACCGTATTCGCCGCAGTTTCAGGCATAAAGACGAATCCCACGAATTTTACGCCCACAACCGAAAGGATGAAAAGCGCCGCAACCGTACCATAACACGCCTTGCGATGATTCAGCACGAAAGAAACGCCGCGGGCATATGCATTGTCCAGCCGGAGGAAAAATCTGTTGAACGCCTGATTTATTCCGTAGCCCAGTCCGGATTTTGATTCGTCCACGATTTTGTCGATTTTTAAATAACTTGAACAGAGCACCGGAACCAGCGCCACCGCAACAATCAGCGAACACATGAGGGAAAAAATAATCGTATACGCCAGATTGTCAAAAAGCTGTCCCATTATTCCGAGTTTTTTCCGCAAAACGATCATGGGCAGAAAAATGCACACGGAAGTAAGCGTTGACGACGTAATGGAACTGACCATTTCCTGGCTTCCCAGAATCGCTGCAACTTTCGGTTTGGCATCCCGCTGACGATACGAATAGATGTTTTCCAGAACGACGATGGAGTTGTCCACGA
>CAZACA010000233.1:0-2080 GCA_964483515.1 uncultured Treponema sp. | reverse complement strand
TCCCCAGCGGAAATTTACGGTCGTATCGAAATAAAATTTTTTGTCCTCCTTCACCCGCAGAATCAAGTCAACGATTAAATTTTCGGCGTAGTTTATTCGCTCCAATTTTTTGTTGATAAGGTCGGTCTGGTCTTTGTTCAGCGTAAAACCTTGTGCAGATATAGATTTATTCATGATTTTCTCCTTGGAAGTTTTTGATGGAAAACAAACTGTTTTCGGTAATCACTTGATTACGTTTTAAGTATACAACCGAATTTTTCAAAAAGCAAAGAATTTCACGAAAACGAATTCAGCCCGAATTTTTTCCGACGATTTTTTCCGCGGAAAATTTATTTTTTTGTCAGAGCAAGCTGTTCTGCAATGCCGAAACATCTGTCGCCGATTTTTTCGATTTGCCGAACCAGATCCATGTACAGAAGTTCCGCCTTTACATTCGCGCCATCTTCCAGACGTTTTCGTGCCACGCGCTTCAAAGCCTTTCGTTCCGCATCGATTTGCGTTTCCAGTTCGTTGGCAAAATCAAGCTGCGCTTCGGAAAGTTCCTTGTTGATGTTTTTGTAAATGAATTGCAAAAGTTGCCGCGCCAGTTCCAGGTAAGGCAAAAGTCGGTCGAAATCTTCTTTTTTGAAAACGTACTGCTTTTCCGTAATCCGCTTAAGATAAACGCCGATGCTCAGACAATCGTCCGACATGGATTCCAGTTCGCCCACGATGGCAATCATCACGTTAATGTTGTTGCGCAATTTTTCGTCAATGTCCAGCTGCGAACATTTTAAAAGATATTTTGTAAGCTGTTCCTGCATCTGGTCAATGAAATCTTCTTCGCGCACAAGGGAATCGTAATGCTCCACCACGAACCGCCCGGACAAATCGCTGAATCCGTACTGCAATCTGTCGAACATCTGCACCGCCACGTCAGCCATGTGCCCCACTTCTTTTTGCGCCGAAACGATGGGAATTGCAGGAGATTCGCTGGCAGCCATTTCAGGAAATTCGAATTTGTAAACTGAAGGCAAAACCGATTTGTCGTCCTTGATTAAAATTTTCGTCAGCGAACAGAGCGGATTTACAAACGGCATAAAAATAATCACGCCGAAAACATTGAAAACCGTATGCAGCATGGCAATGTGAAAAGTTACGTTTTCATAAACCGCGCCCGGAACGATGAAGTCCACAAAATTCGTCAGCGGTTTTATAAAAATCAGCGCAAGAAAAGCAGTCGTGCAGTTAAACAGAACGTGAACCAGACTCGTCCGTTTTGCATTTGTGTTCGTGCCGAATGAAGCCATAATCGAATCCACCGTGGAACCGACGTTGCTGCCGATAACAATTGCCGCGGAAAATTCCCAGCCGATGATTCCGTTGTACGCCATGGTAATTACGATTGCAGTCATCGCGGAAGACGAATGAATCAGCGCAGTCAGAAGCACGCCGATTACAAACGCAATTAAAAAACTCAGCGCACCCAAATTCTGCAACGCGGGCAAAAATCCCATGGAAGACGAATTGAGCGAAATCGTTTCCGAAAGCCACTGAAGCGCCACAAAAAGCATGGCGAATCCCATGATTGCGTGCCCCAGTCCGATGTTGCGGATTTTTTTTATAATCGTGAAAAGGTAGCCCAGACCAAAAAGCGGAATTGCAAACGCCGAAATTTTAAAGCTGAATCCGAAAACCGCCACAATCCATGCGGTAATCGTCGTACCCACGTTTGCGCCGAAAATCACGGCAATGGCCTGGCTCAGTTCAATCAGACCGGCATTGACGAACGAAACGACCATGACGGTTGTCGCGCCCGATGACTGAATTATCATCGTCAGAATGCAGCCCGTCAAAAATCCCGTGAACCGGTTTCCCGTCATAAAATGAATCGCCGACTGAAGCCGTTCGCCCGCGGATTTCTGGATTCCGTCGCTCATCATTTTCATGCCGAAAAGCAAAAAGCACAAACTGCCGAAAAGCTGGAGCACCACGGAAATAATTTCTGATATACCCATGCGCTAAATATACATTAAAAAAAAATAAAGTCAAAGGAGCCGAAATTTCCGCAATAAAAATTTTCGCACGGATTTTTTTTCGC
>CAZACA010000232.1:0-2081 GCA_964483515.1 uncultured Treponema sp. | reverse complement strand
TTTTACTCCCCGCCGCAGAATTCCGTGTAGGCGTATGCGTTGTGATTGTGGATGCTTTCAAAATTCTTGCATTCTACGCTGAACCATTCAAAGGGTTTTTCGCTTCTGTCGAAATTCCTGAGGGCAATGAAAACTTCGCGCACCACGTCTTCCACGAACCGCGGATTTTCGTAGGCTTTTTCCGTGACGAATTTTTCATCGGGACGCTTTAAAATGCTGTACAATCCGCCGCTGGCACTTTCTTCCACCAGCTGAATCACGTCTTCAATCCAGAAAAGGCTGGAATTTTTCAACTTTACCGAAACGATTCCCCGCTGATTATGCGCGCCGTGTTCGCTGATGGCCTTGGAGCAGGGGCAGAGCGTGGTAACGGGAACTTCAATTTTTATGAAAAATTCCCGGCTTTCCGCGGAAACTTCGCCTTCGTAAGTGCATTCGTATTTCATTATGCTTTCGGAACGGGTAACGGGTGCTTTTTTTGTAATGAAAAACGGAAACGTCATGAAGCCGTAGGATTTTTCCGCGTCCAGAGATTTCCGGATTTCGTCCAGCATCAGCAGAAACTGTTTCATGCACAAATTTTCGCGATGACGGTGAAAAATTTCGATGAAGCGCGACATATGCGTTCCCTTGTAGCGGTGGGGCAGATTCACAAAAAGATTTACCCGCGCACAGGTTTCCTGACGGCCTTTTTCCTTGTCCAGAACCTGCACCGGATAAAATAAATCGGTAACGCCCACTTTTTCCAGCGGAATTTCCCTGTCGTCGCCCGAATTCTGCACGTCAATCATGATTTTTCCGCAGTCCGGCATGCGCTTTCCAGCGTGTTGAAAATCAGCATGGCAATGGTCATGGGGCCCACTCCACCGGGAACAGGCGTTATAAAAGATGCAACTTCCTTTGCGCTTTCAAAATTCACGTCGCCCACCAGACGGAATCCGCTTTTTTTTGATGAATCAGGAATCCGGTTTACGCCCACGTCGATTACGCACGCACCGCTTTTTATCATTTCGCCTGAAACTGTGTCCGGTTTTCCTGACGCCACGATTAAAATGTCCGCGTTTTTTGTAAATTCCGCGAGATTTTTTGTTCCGGTGTGGCAGACCGTTACCGTGGAATTAAATTCTTTCCGCAGCATTAAAAGCGCCATGGGTTTTCCTACGATGTTGCTTCTGCCTACGACCACGACGTTTTTTCCTTCAGTGGGAATTTTCATTTTTTTCAGCAGAACCGTAATTCCGTTCGGCGTGCAGGGAATGAAGCATTTTTCGCCCGTTACGAGTTTTCCTACGTTTACCGGATGGAAGCCGTCTACGTCTTTCTGCGGAAGGATTGATTCGGTTACTTTTTTTTCATCGATGTGGCGCGGAAGGGGAAGCTGCACTAAAATTCCGTGAACGCTTTCGTCGTTATTCAGCTGACTGATAATGGAAAGCAGTTCTTCCTGCGTAACGGATTCAGGAAGCAGGACGCTTCTGTCTTTCATGCCGGCTTCTTCCAGCGCTTTTCGTTTTCCCTTTACGTAACTGACGCTTGCAGGATTTTCGCCCACAAGAATCACCGCCAGACACGGAACGATTCCGCGGATTTTTAATTCAGCGACTTTCCGCTTTACGTCCGCCCTGACTTCTTCGGCAATGGATTTTCCGTCGATAATTTGCGCGCTCATTTGTAACCTTCCCGCAGATGATTTTTTTTACGGATAAAAAGTACGTTGACAAAGTACTCTAAAAAAAGAATAATCCGTGGCAAAATATATATCAGTTAAGAATAAATTGCCATACCAAGGAAAAATTATGAAACGTTTATTGGCCATTTTTTGCGTGTGCTTTTCGATTTCGGTTTTGAACGCGCAGAAAGTTCTTCCTTCCACAAATTTCAATCAGCTTTCGGACGAAGACGATGACTACGACGACGATGATGACGGCGAATACGATGAAGACAACATTTATTTTGACCTGGGCATGAATCTTCCCGGCGACCAGTTCATAAGGCTTTCCCTGGGGCTTTCCTTTCCGCTGAATTTTCCAAATTTTACAGAACTTTTTGGCGGCGACCCGCAGCTGAACATCGGCGGAATG
>CAZACA010000231.1:0-2105 GCA_964483515.1 uncultured Treponema sp. | reverse complement strand
GGACTGCATCGGTTCATTGTAGTTTTTCAATTTTCACCTTTCTTGACAAAATAATTTTATGCTGATAGTATACGCGCACTCGCTGGGGCGGTTAGCTCAGCCGGTACGAGCGTCTGGTCTACACCCAGAATGTCGGGGGTTCGATCCCCTCACCGCCCAGAAGTTTCGGGACGTAGCGCAGCTGGTAGCGCATCTGGTTTGGGACCAGAGGGTCGCAGGTTCAAATCCTGTCGTCCCGACGAGTTTAGTCCGGCGATAATTTGCCCAGGTGGTGGAATTGGTAGACACGCTAGTTTCAGGTACTAGAGTCCTTTCGGATGTACGAGTTCAAGTCTCGTTCTGGGCACTTTTTTTTCATCTTTATAATTTTGATTCGACGATTTCTACGAGTTCAAAAAAATCTTTTATTTCGGCGTAAATTATTCCGCCGTCCGTTTCGACTTTCAGCGGATTTTTTCTGTTACGGTTCAGGTAAAGCGTATTGATTCCCATTTTCCGCGAAGGAATTATGTCGTGTTCCTGACTGTCCCCCGTGTACCATGTTTCCGCGGCAGAAGAACCGGCTTTTTTCAGCGCAATTTCAAAAATCCTTAGATCCGGCTTGCTGCAGTTTTCTTCCGAAGAAACCACTACCACATCAAAAAAATTTTCCACGCCTGCCCTGCGGAGTTTTCCGTGCTGATTCGCCGAGTCGCCGTTTGTAATTACGCCCAGTTTTGCGCCCAGAGACTTCAGTTTTTCCAGCGCGGGTTTTGCGTCGGGAAAAAGACCGTAACATTTTTCGTAAGTTTTCCAGTAAAGGTCGAACCTGTCCTGAATTTCCTTTTCGCTCAAAAACGAACCGTTCAGTTCAAAAATTTTCGCCACACGCATTTTCCGCTGTTCGTCAAAATTCAGTTTTCCCGCGGAATACCGGTCGAAAAAAATCTGCGCATACTTTTTCCATTCAGCTTTAAAAGTCGCAGCGTCCATGGAAATTTCCGGTGCAAACTTTTCAAAAACCGCCTGAATGCCTGAATCTTCCGCCCGCTCAAAATCCATGAGCGTCCTGTCCAAATCGAAAAAAATCGTCATGGCGCGATTCTACCACGAACCTGCTCGTCTTGCAAAAAAAAATATTTTGATTAAACTGAACTCCATGCGTGCGACGAGGGCTTTGATTAACTTAAAAAATCTTGAAGAAAATATTCTGCAGATAAAAAAATTCGTAAGCGGAAAAACAAAAATTTGCGTGGCGGTAAAAGCCGATGCATACGGTCACGGAGCCGTAAGATGCGCCCTGACTGCGGAAAAATGCGGTGCTGATTTTCTTTCCGTGGCAACCGTGGACGAAGGCGCGGAACTCAGGAAGGCAGGCATAACGCTCCCGATTTTAATGCTCAGTCTCTGCGCACCGGACGAAATCTGCGACGCGGTAAAATTTTCCATCACTCCCCTTGTTTTCGACGAAGAATACATTGACGGATTCAACGAAGCGTGCAAAAAAAACGGCGTGAAAAAATTCGCGGTTCATCTTGCCGTGGACACAGGAATGGGCAGAATCGGATGCTTTCCCTGCGACGCCGGAAAAATCGCAGAAAAAATCAGGGACTCTTCAAATCTTTTTCTGGAAGGATGCGCCACACATTTTGCATTCAGCGACGGAATTTCAGGTCAGGCTCAGGACTACACAAGGGTACAGTTTGACCGTTTTCGTGAAGCGATTCAGAACATAAAGGATGCAGGCGTGAACCCCGGAATCTGTCACTGTGCCAATTCTGCATCCACGCTGAACAATCCTGAAATGCATCTGGACATGGTTCGGCCCGGAATCATCGTCTACGGATTCGGTGCCGGCGAAGTGGACGAAAAATTCCTTTCAGAAAAAGGGTACAGTCTGTCACTGAAACCCGTCATGACCATGGAAAGCCGAATCTGCGCCATCAGAAAAATCAAAAAAGGCGAAACGGTAAGTTACGGCTGCACGTGGAAAGCAGAAAAAGACACTTTTCTCGGAGTGGTTCCTGCCGGTTACGCTGACGGAATTTTCAGGCGATTTTCAGAATGCGGCGTAAAAGTTTTTTCAGGCGGAAAATCGTACGGAATCTGCGGAAGAATCTGCATGG
>CAZACA010000230.1:0-2201 GCA_964483515.1 uncultured Treponema sp. | reverse complement strand
CGCGGAATTTCGGAACTGATTCTGTCGCTTCCTCTGGCGGAAAAAATCCGGCGGAATGCGCTTTCGGTTTTCGGCGAAATTGCGTCGGCGGAGGGAAAAGTGCACGGCCGTCCGATGGAAGAAATTCATTTTCATGAAGTGGGCACCATGGATGCGGTGGCGGACGTGGTGGGCGTCTGTGCGATTCTGGACGAACTGGGCGCGGACGAAATTTTCTGTTCGGCGGTGAACACGGGAAGCGGAAGCGTTGAATGCGCTCACGGAATTCTGCCGGTTCCTGCTCCTGCCACATCGCTGATTTTGCAGGACGTTCCGATTTATTCAGACGGAATTTCGGGCGAACTCTGCACTCCCACGGGCGCGGCGATTTTAAAACATTTCGTAAAAAAATTCTGTTCCATGCCGGTCATGCGCACAAAAAAAATCGGATACGGATTCGGCACGAAAAATTTTCCCCGGGCAAACTGCATCAGGATTTTTTCAGGCGAAACGGAAAATTCCACGGATACGATCGCGGAACTTTCGTGCAATCTGGACGACATGAGCGGCGAAAGAATTTCCTTTGCAGCGGAAAGGCTTTTTGAAGGCGGCGCGCTGGATGTCTTTACCGTTCCCGTCGGCATGAAAAAAAACCGGCCCGGAATTCTTCTGACGTGCATCTGTTCCGAAGAAAAAAAATCGCAGATTGTCGCCCTGATTTTCCGCTACACGACCACAATCGGAATCCGCGAAAAAATCATGAAGCGTTACGTTCTGGAGCGGCACGAAGAAATCATAAAAACGAATTTCGGCGAAGTGCGTGCAAAAAAATCCGAGGGCTACGGCGTGGCAAAACTGAAGGCGGAATTCGACGACCTGAAAAAACTTGCGGTGGAAAACGGCGTGGACGTTTCGGAAATTTCGGAAAAAAAATGATGACGGCGGAAATTTTAAAGCGCGAATTCATTTACGTTGCGTATTATTTTGAAATTCAGTTCAGGCAGATTTTTTTCTACTGGATTCTCGGAATTTTAATCGGTTCGGCGGTTTCGGTTTTTGCAAAGGAAAAAATCCACGGAATTTTTCAGAACGTCGCGGAAAAAAAATTCGGCGCGTCCGGTCTGGTTTTGTCGAGTCTTCTGGGAATTGCGTCTCCGCTCTGCATGTACGGCACGATTCCCGTGGCATCGTCGTTTTCGCAAAAAGGCGTGAAGGACGATTATCTGGCTTCGTTCATGATGTCGTCCATTCTGCTGAATCCGCAGCTTCTGGTTTACAGCGCGGCGCTCGGAAAAAAAATTCTGCTGATCCGTTTTTTTTCATGCTTTTTGTGCGGAATTGCGGCCGGAATTTTCGTACGCATTTTTTTTCGCGGAAAAAATTTTTTCGATTTCAGCGGATTTTCGGAAAGGCGAAGTCATGACGTTCATCCGAATCTTTTCGTGCGATTTTTTTTGAATGCACTCCGGAATGTCCGCGCTACGGGAATCTGGTTTCTTCTGGGAATTCTGCTTTCGGCACTTTTTCAGCGGTATGTTCCTCAGGATTCGTTTGCGTCGATTTTTGCAGGAAACCGCGGATTCGGACTTCTGATGGCGGCAACTGTCGGCGTTCCGTTGTATGCGTGCGGCGGCGGGACGATTCCCCTGCTTCAGCAGTGGCTTGCAGACGGAATGACTGCGGGAAGTGCAGCGGCTTTTATGATTACGGGACCGGCTACAAAAATTACGAATCTGGGCGCGATGAAAATTGTTCTGGGTGCACGGAATTTTGCATTTTACCTGGTTTTTGTATTATTTTTTGCGCTGATTTGCGGCGTGGCGGCAGATTTCTGTGCATTTTGAAATTTCGCGGAAAAAAAATCTGCGTCTGTTTTTGTTCGCTGAATTTCCTTTGCAGATTTTCGGTTCCGCGTATTTGGTTTTTATGAAAAAAAAGTCAGCGGAATTTTTCAGGACGTCGCGAAAAAAAAATCGGCGCTTGTTTTTGTTCTGCTGAATTTCCTTTGCAGATTTTCAGTTCCGCGGATTTGGTTTTTGTGAAAAAAAAGTCAGCGGAATTTTTCAGCACGTTTGCGGAAAAAATCGGCGTCTGTTTTTTTTGTTTCGCTGAATTTCCTTTGCAGATTTTTGGTTCCGCGGATTTGGTTTTTGTGAAAAAAAAGTCAGCGGAATTTTTCAGGACGTCGCGGAAAAAAAAATCGGCGCGTCTGTTTTAGTTCG
>CAZACA010000229.1:0-2257 GCA_964483515.1 uncultured Treponema sp. | reverse complement strand
TCCAAAAAAATTTTTTTTTGAAAAAATAAATTTGCATTTTTCCACGCAAAGTGTAATAATCACGCTGATTTTTTTGCCGACGGAGGGCACTATGAAAAAAATGCAGGGCGCGTATACGGCTATGATTACGCCGATGAATGCAGACGGTTCAATCGATTACGACGGATTCCGCGGAAACGTAAAATTTCAGCTGGAAAACAAAATCGACGGACTTGTTCCTTTGGGAACGACTGCGGAAACTCCTACGCTGGACGAAGACGAAGAAGAAAAACTTATCGGCATCGTGATGGAAGAAGTGAAAGCGTTTGAAAAATCCGGCGGCAAAAAAATTCCGGTCGTACTCGGTGCAAGCAGCAACAACACCCGCGATGCAGTGCGATACACAAAACGCGCAAAAGATTTCGGTGCGGATTATGCCCTGGTGGTTACGCCTTATTACAACAAACCCAGCGACGAAGGAATTTTCAGGCACTTTGAAGAAGTTTCAAAAGTCGGAATTCCCATCGTGGTTTACAACATTCAGGGACGCACGGGAAAAAATATTTCCACTCCGCTTCTGGAACGAATCTGCACGCTTCCGAATATTGCGGCGGTAAAAGAAGCAAGCGGAAACATAAATCAGATGATGGAAGTAATCGAAAAAATCAAAAGCAAAAATCCGGATTTTTCTGTGATGAGCGGCGACGACGGATTGACCCTTCCGCTGATGGCTGTGGGCGGTGACGGAATAATTTCAGTTGCAACGAATTTAATTCCTTCGCTTATGGTGCAGATGGTTCATTTTTGTCTGGACGGAAATTTCAGTGAAGCGCGAAAAATTCATTACAGACTTCAGCCGTTCTTCCGTGCGGAATTTTGCGACGGAAATCCCGGTTCAATAAAATACGCCATGAACGTAAAAAATCTTCCCGCGGGAAATTTGCGGCTGCCTTTAGTGGAAGTAAGCGACAGTGCAAAAAAAACAATCGAAAGCGCAATAAAAATTTGCGGCATTTGATTTGCAGAAAAATCCGCGAAAAAAAATTTAAAATTCGGCGAGGTGCTTTATGGAAAAAATTAAAGTGGGCGTTCTGGGTGCAACGGGAATGGTCGGTCAGCGCTACATAAAACTGCTTGAAAATCATCCGTGGTTTGAAGTTTCGTTTGTGGCGGCGTCTCCCCGTTCAGCAGGAAAAATTTATAAGGATGCAGTCAGTTCGCGGTGGCTTATCGGCGCGGAAATTCCTGAAGGCGTGGCGGAACTTGTGGTGCAGGATGCAAACGATGCAAAGGCGGCTCTGGGAAAATGCAAGTTCGTTTTCAGCGCACTCGAAATGGAAAAGGAAGCAATAAAAAATCTGGAATCGGCTTATGCTGCGGAAGGAATTCCCGTGGTGTCGAATGCCAGTGCAAATCGCTGGACTGATGACGTTCCCATGCTTGTGCCCGAAATAAATTTTTCGCATCTGGATATTATCGCGGAACAAAAAAAGAATCGCGGATGGGACAAAGGATTTATTGCCGTAAAACCGAACTGTTCGCTGCAAACTTACATGATGCCGCTTCATGCTTTGATTCGTGCAGGATTTCCGGTCAGGCGGATGATTGTAACTACGCTTCAGGCAACTTCCGGCGCAGGTTATCCGGGCGTTTCAAGTTTCGACATGATTGACAACATCGTTCCGTTCATTGGCGGCGAAGAAGAAAAAACTGAAAAAGAATGTCTGAAAATTTTGGGCAGCGTAAAGGGCGCGAAAATTCAGAATGCAGAATTGCCGGTCGTTTCGTCAACCTGTACGCGCGTTCCTGTCGTGGACGGACACACTGCCTGCGTTTCGCTGGAATTCGATTTGCCTGACGAAAAAAAACCGTCGCTGGAACAAATCGAAAAAATCTGGACTGAATACAAATCGCTTCCCCAGGAACTCAGGCTTCCCAGTGCGCCCGAAAATCCCATCGTGGTTCGTCACGAAGAAAATCGTCCGCAGCCCAGACGGGATCGCGAAACCGAAAAAGGCATGGCGTGCGTCATCGGCAGATTGCGGAAGTGCAATGTGTTCGACATAAAATTTGTGGCGCTGAGTCACAACACAAAACGTGGCGCTGCGTTGGGCGGAATTTTAAATGCAGAACTTTTAAAGGCGAAAGGATTTTTCGACAGTTTATAATTTTTTTATGCCGTGCAATTTTTTTTGTGCGGCATTTTTTTTCGCGGATTTGTACAATGAAATTCGTTTTAATTGCATTTATAAAATCGAAGTGATATTATAGCGAAAAA
>CAZACA010000228.1:0-2271 GCA_964483515.1 uncultured Treponema sp. | reverse complement strand
AATCAGCGCAATCTGCGTGCTTTCTGCATACGGAGTGCGCTTTTTTATTTTTAAAAAAACTGAGGCAGGCGCATGAAAAATCTTGTCATTGTCGGAACGGGTGCCTTTGCCCGCGAACTTTATCATCACACCGTTCAGTCCCGCGGATACAATCTGGAATTTACGCTGAAAGGATTCATTGACGGCGACGTAAAATCCGGTGCAGAAGAATGCGCAAAACTTCCGCTTCCAGTTCTGGGCGACATTTTTTCCTACGAAATCCAGGCGGACGATGTCTTTACCTGCGGCGCGGGAACTCCTTTTGTCCGGCGTAAGTTAATCGAAGCGGTTCTTTCACGCGGCGGAAAATTCATCAGCATCGTGCATTATTCGGCAATCGTTCATCCGGGTGCAAGGTTGGGCGAGGGCGTCATCCTGTGTCCGTTTACGTATGTTTTTGACAATGCGCTCCTGGGCGACTTTGCCATGCTGAACTGTCATTCCGGTCTGGGACACGATGCGGTTTTAGGCGAATTTTCGTGCGCAATGGGTCACGTGGATTTGTGCGGATTCGTTCAGTGCGGAAAGGATACTTTTTTCGGAAGCGGCTCCCGTGTTCTTCCCCACGGAAAAGTCGGCGACGGTGCATTTGTGGGCGCGGGAAGCGTAGTGCTCAAAAAAGTAAAGGCGGGCGACAAAGTTTTCGGTGTTCCTGCCGTTTCCATAAAAAATCTGGAGGGCTGAAAATGGGCGGAAAAATTGCAGAAGAAAAATTGCGCGGAACGTTCGTGGATTTGCGTGAAGTAAAAATCGATGACGCAGAATTTATTTTAAAGCTCCGCTGCGACGAAAAAAAATCCATGTTCCTTCACAAGACGCAGAATGACATCGGTTTGCAGAAAAAATATCTGGAAAATTATTTTGCAAAAACCGACGAATGGTATTTCATTTCGCAGAATAAACGCGGCGAAAAAATCGGAACCATACGCATTTACGATTTGCGGAAAGACAGTTTTTGTACCGGAAGCTGGATTATGGCGGACGGAAGTTCCACGGAAGAATGCTTTGAAACGACGTATCTGTGTCACCGCTACGGATTTACGGTTCTGGGATTTGAAAAAATGCACATTGACGTCCGTAAGGGAAACAAAAAAGTCCTGCGCTTTCATAAAACCATGGGTGCCGTTCCTGCCGGCGAAACCGAACTGGACTATCTTTTTGAATTCCGCAGGGACGATTATCTGAATCGTGCAAAAATCATGTGCCGTGCATACGGAATTTCGGAGTGAACGTGAATTACAATCCTTTTTCCCTTGAAAACAAAACCATTCTCGTAACGGGCGCATCCGGCGGAATCGGACGGTCAGCCTGCGTGGAATGCAGCCGGCTCGGTGCAAGAATAATCCTCTGCGCGCGGAACGAAATTCGCCTGAACGAAACGCTCGCCCTCATGGAAAAAAACGACCACAAAATAATTTCCGCGGATTTACGGGACGATGCAGGAATTCAAAAAGTTCTGGACGGAACTGAAAAAATCGACGGTGCGGTTTTTAACGCAGGAATTTCCAGACCCCTTCCGGTGAATTTCATTACGCGGAAGAAAATGCAGGAAATTTTTCCGCTGAACCTGGAAAGCCCCATACTGCTTTTTTCCGCGCTCTTAAAGCAGAAAAAAATGATCCGCGGCTCTTCGGCGGTTTTTACGGCTTCCATAAACGGCACGGCGGGCGGCGGAAAAGCGGAAAGCCTTTACAGTGCCACAAAAGGCGGTCTGTCGGGATTCGTAAAATCGTGTTCGCTGGACCTGGCACCGAAAGGAATCCGCGTGAACTGCGTATGCCCCGGAATGACGCGGACTCAGATTCTTGCGGACGGAACGATTACGGCGGAACAGCTTGAACTGAATGCAAAAAATTATCCCATGGGAAGGCACGGTTCGCCGGAAGAAATCGCCTGGGGAATCATATATCTTTTGAGCGATGCTTCTTCGTTCGTGACGGGAACGAATCTGACGATTGACGGCGGAATTTCGCAAAAAATATAACGGAGGAAAAAAATGGAACTGAACGAATTCATTGAGAATTTCTGTGAGCAGCTGGACGAAACTGATCCTGCAGAAATCAGCGCAGGAACGGTTTTCAAGGAACTGGAGGAATGGTCGAGCATGACGGCGCTTTCCGTAATTGCCATGATTGACGATGAATACGGAGTGCAGGTTAAGGGCGCGGACATAAGGGACAGCCGTACCGTGGAAGATTTGTTCTGCCGCGTAAAGTCGCTGGTGAAGTAAGG
>CAZACA010000227.1:0-2303 GCA_964483515.1 uncultured Treponema sp. | reverse complement strand
TTCCGGGCGAATTTTATGAATTCACAGTTTTTAAGCCACGTTTCGTACAGGGATTTCACTTTTCCGCTGGAATTCGCAAGCGCAATGCACGGCGTGTTCGTAACGGCGCAAAAAATCATGGCATGAAGTCTGTCAGTTACGACGATTTTTCTGCCGGAAAATTCTTTCAGCCGGTTAAAAACGCATTTTTTTCTTTGCCGCGGAAGAATCCGCCGGTTCAGGACGTTGTCGCACAAAAAAATTTCGCTTCCGAACGTTTTTTCCAGAACTGAAACGATTTTTTCGTATTCGCCCTGCAAAATAATTTTTTCTTTATCGCTTCTCATGCAGAGCACGGCGCCGGTTCTCGTTTTTTCCGCGGATTTTTCTGCGTCCAGAAGCAGAACCCCGTCCGGCAGCAGAAAAGTTTTTACGTTCATGTTTTCCTGCATGAATGACAGGCTTTCTTTTTCGCGGACAAAAATCGTCAGGTTCCCGTGCCCTTCATAAATCCGCCGGGACTCTTCAAAAAATTCCTTTCCGCCGGAAGTTTTTGTGTCGAACGTAACGGTCTGCGGAAAAACGATGATTTTATTTTTTGAAAACGCCTGCAAATTCCGTCTGAAGGCAAATTCTTCTTCGGGCCAGAGGCATCCCAGAAATCCGCCGCCATGAATCAGCACGATGCGATTTTTCGGCGTGAACCGTGCGAATAATTTTTCGTGAAAAAGCGTTAATTCCGAGGGAAGTTCCGCAAAAGTTCCGCGGGGAAGTCTTTTGAGAAATTCTTTTTCCGCCAGAACGATTGCCTGGTCGCCCAGATTTCCGTGGAGCGGCGTCTGAAGCAGAACGTACCTGCAACGAAAGCGGAGTGCATATTTTAAAAGCGCGGCAATTTTTCGTGCGCGGGGAAAAATCCTGAACCTGACCCAGAGCGAATAAAAAAACGGAAACGCGAATTTTATTTTTGTTTTGACGGAAACGCTTTTGCCGCCGGATTTTGCCGTGGGAATGCAAATTTCCTTTACCATGCGGTCGATTTCCCTTACGCGAAGACGCTGGGATTTTGTTCGGGGAAATACTTTGCTTCTGCAATCGATGTAAAGATTCAGAATGCTGTTCGTTAATGCAGGAAGAATTTTTTCAAGTCCGTGATTCTGCAAAAATTTGTATCGATTCAGCCACGCTTCCACCACATCGAATCTTTCAACGGTGTAAATCGTCATAATGCTTCCCGCCCGCTGAACGTAGTGATAAAGCCTGTCGCTGACTGTTGCAATTCCTTTGCATTCGTAAATAATTTCGTGGATTATCGCTGCGTCTTCATAAAGTTTTCCTACAGGAAATTTTATTTCATCGAACAAAAATCGTTTATAAAGTTTATCCCAAACTGCATTTGAAAAAGTTCCTTCCGAAAGTTTTTTTAAAACGATTTCTTTTTGCAAAACTTCAGTACTATACGGATTTCCTCCAAAAATTTGGCGTCCGTCTTCGTATTCAGTGTACCGCGAACAAACCGCCATGTCCGCGTCGTTTTCCTTCAGTGCGCACAGAAGTTTCCGGTACATTTCCGCTTCAATAAAGTCGTCAGAATCCACAAAACCGATGAATTCGCCTTCTGCTTCGGCAAGTCCTGCATTCCGCGCGTCAGAAAGTCCGCCGTTCGTTTTATGCACAACTTTTATACGCGGGTCGCGCCGGGCATATTCGTCGCAGATTTCGGGGCAGCCGTCCGGGGAACCGTCGTCCACAAGAATAATTTCCAGATTTTTGTACGTCTGGTTCACGATACTTTCGATGCACTTCCGCAGAAATTTTTCCACTTTGTACACGGGCACAATTACGCTGATCAAATCTTCCATGCGATGTTCCTTTAATATAGATTTGACGGCTATTATACCCCCCCCCCCCATGGAACTTTGTCAAGTACTTTCCGACGAATTTCTGCATTTTTTTTAAGAAATTTTCGCTTTTCCACGGAATTTCATACAGAAATTCATCCGAAGAAGATTGCAAAAGGAAGTTTTTGTTCGCACAGAAAAGTGATTGCGCAGATAAAGGCGTAGAAGTGCGGAAATTTCGCAAAGGAAGTTTCTGTTCGGCAGAAAAGTGATTGTGCAGACAAAGCGTAGAAATGCGGAAATTTAGCAAAAGGAAGTTTCTGTTCGTGTAAAAAAGTGCTTGCGCGGATAAAGGCGTAGAAATGCGGAAACTTTGCAAAAGAAATTTTCTGTTCGCGCAGAAAAGTTTTGTGCGGATAGAGCGTAGGAATGCGGAAACTTTGCAAAAGAAGTTTCTGTTCGCGCAGAAAAGTGATTGTGCAG
>CAZACA010000226.1:0-2317 GCA_964483515.1 uncultured Treponema sp. | reverse complement strand
AAAAAAAATCCCCGCGCACACGAAAAAATCATGCACACGGGGCTGCTTTATTCCGCTTTTTTTGTACGGGGTTTTCTGGTTCGCTTCGGTTTTTCCGCGGCGCTTTCGGTGGAATTTTTAGCAGAGGCTTCTTCCAGTTCGTTGCAGTGATTTTCTGCCTTTACGATTTCCTGAAATTCCTTGCCTTCCATGGTTTCCTTTTCCAGAAGCCGCCCGGCGATGTATTCAAGCAGGCTGTTGTGCTTTTTCAGCGTTCTGGTGACGAATTTGTAGCGTTCGTCCATAATCCGCGCGATTTCTTCGTCGATGTATTTCTGCGTTTCTTCGGAAAATTCCCGGACAAGTTCAGGTTCCTGTGCACCGCCGTATCCGCGACCGCTTTTTCCCAGCGTAACGTTCTTGAATTTTTCGCTCATGCCGTAATCGGTAATCATTTTTTTAACGATGTCCGTTGCCCGGCTGATGTCGTTCGATGCGCCCGTGCTGATTTCGCCGAAAATAATTTCTTCCGCCGCCCGTCCGCCCAAAAGTACGTCCACCTGACCGATGAGTTCCTTCGTGCTGTACAAAAACTGTTCGTCTTCGGAACGCTGCAGCGTGTAACCGAGTGCGCCCATTCCCCGGGGAATAATCGTGATTTTGTGAACCGGATCGCTTCCCGGAGTGAACGCCGCCACAAGCGCATGACCCGTTTCGTGGTACGCGACGATTTTTCGTTCGGTTTCCTTTACTACGCGGGATTTTTTCTTTAAGCCCACGAGCGTTTTTTCGATGGCTTCGTCGAAATCTTCCATGAGCACGACTTTTCGTCCGTTACGAACTGCAAGGAGCGCCGCTTCGTTTACGATGTTCGCCAAATCCGCGCCGGCAAATCCGCTGGAAGCATGGGCAAGTGCATCGAAATCTACGCTTGAATCAACTTTTACGTTTTTCGCGTGGAGCCTTAAAATTGCTTCGCGTCCCTTTACGTCCGGTTTGTCCACGACAATCTGCCTGTCGAATCGTCCGGGCCGGAGAAGTGCGGGGTCAAGAATGTCAGGCCGGTTTGTGGCAGCAAGAATGATGAGTCCTTTTTCGTTGTCGAATCCGTCCATTTCCACCAGAAGCTGATTCAGGGTCTGCTCCCGTTCATCGTTTCCGCCCAGATTATTTACGCGGCTTTTTCCGATGGCATCAAGTTCATCGATGAAAATTATGCACGGTGCTTTTTCCCGCGCAGTCCTGAACAGATCACGCACACGGCTTGCACCGACGCCCACAAACATTTCCACGAAATCCGAACCGCTGATTCTGAAAAAAGGAACTCCCGCTTCACCTGCCACCGCACGCGCCAGAAGAGTTTTTCCAGTTCCGGGCGGACCGACTAAAAGCGCGCCTTTGGGAATTTTTCCGCCGATTTCAGTGTATTTTTTGGGCTGCTTTAAAAAATCCACCAGTTCCATGAGTTCTTCCTTTGCTTCGTCCACGCCGGCAACATCAGGGAACCGCGTTTTTACCTTGCCTTCGTCCACTGCCTTGGATTTTCCGCCGCCGCCCAGAATCGAACCCATTCCGCCCATTCCGCCGCCCATCCGACGAAAAATAAAAAAGTACATGAGAAAAATGAATCCGAAGGGAATGATCAAATTCAGAAGCAGCTGGATGAAATAATTGTTTTGCCGCGTAACGAATTTGTATTCCACGTTTTTTTCGTCCAGCAGACTGATGAAACTTTCCATGAGGATTCCGCTGGTTTTGTAAACGCCTGAATTTCCCGCGCTCAATGCCGATTTCATGAAGCCGAAATTCCGCGAAATCTGATTTTCTCCCGCCGCCGACTGGGTGTAGCCGGTAAAATAAGTTTCGCCCAGTTCCACGCGCACAATCTGACCGTTTTCAATCAGACTGCGGAATTCAGAAAAATCGATTAAATCTTCGGGTTTGGAAGAAAAAATCATGTTCACCGCAACCAGAACGCCCACCAGAACAAGAAGCATCGTCCAGAACGGAAAACCTTTCGGCGGTTTGCCATCGGAATTTTTTTTGTCGTTGTCCGCTACAAGTTTGAAAAAATCGTACGGATCGTTTTCGTTTTTGTCGTCGTCCTTTTCGTTTTTATCGCTCATCGTCACCTCAAATTTTCTATTTGCATAAATATACATAGAAAAAAAGTTTGTGGCAATTATGGAAATTTTCTTCCGTTGCGCATGGAAGCGGTGCGTTGTTTCTTTTTGCAAAATGCCTTTTGCGTAGGTTTTTAAAAACTTGCGTTTTTAGAATGCCTTGCGCCTGATGTCGCGGAACATAGGAGGAAGGACAAACCGCTACTTGCGAAGCG
>CAZACA010000225.1:0-2382 GCA_964483515.1 uncultured Treponema sp. | reverse complement strand
AGTGTTATATCGTCTGAACTCGGCAACATTATCCTGTTATAAACCGATTTTTTTTGACAGAATTTTGTTTTTGCCGCGGAAAAAAACATGAAACGTTGCGCGATTCTTTCTTCCGCCGTAGATTTGCAGAAAGGCAGGCAGAAAAAACTTCTGGCATTCAAAGATTTCCTCAAAAGCGAAAAAGGCGGCTCATTCAGCGAAAACGAAATTCTTGTCGTACAGAACGTGGGCTGGCAGATGGCTGAACTTTTGCTCGCACGGCTGAAAAATTACGATTCGGTTGTTTTATACAGATGCAATTCATCGCGCGCGGAAATTTTCCCTGATTATTTTGACAGGCTGAAACCGCTTGCAGAAAACGGCGGATTTTTCGTGGAAGAAATTTGCGACGACGTGGAAGAATGTGCGGGGGAAGCGGATGAGTGAGAGTAAACCGAAAGTAATTGCATTTTATTTGCCACAATTCCACCCGATTCCCGAAAACGACAAATGGTGGGGCAAAGGATTCACCGAATGGACGAACGTGGGAAAAGCAAAGCCGCTTTATCCGGGTCATGACCAGCCGAAAGTTCCTGCCGATTTGGGATATTACGATTTGCGCCTGCATCAAATTTACAAAGAGCAGGTTGAACTTGCCAAAGAAGCCGGTCTGTATGGATTTTGTTTCTGGCATTATTATTTTGGAAACGGAAAGCAGCTTCTTGAAAAACCATTGCAGGATGTTTTGAACGATAAATCCGACGATTTTCCGTTTTGTCTTGGCTGGGCGAATCATAGCTGGGAAAAGAAAACATGGAATAAAGATTCCGCGGGAAATGTCATGCTGATTGAACAGACTTATGGCGGAGTCGAAGATTACAGACGTCATTTTAAAATCGTCCTTCCCTTTCTGAAAGATTCGCGCTACATAAAAGTTGACGGAAAGCCGATTTTTTATATTTTCAATGCTGATGATTTTTCGGATTGCGGAAATTTCATAAAATGCTGGCGGGAACTGTATGAAAAAGAATTTCATGGCGGAGGAATTCATTTCGTAGCGCAGGCAAAAAACGGTTTGCACGGATTTCAAAAATATTTCGACATGGGTTTCGATGCAGTTTTTTCAAATCGAATAACTGACACCGCAAAAGGTTTCCAAAAAAATATTTTCAGCACGATAAAAAATTTGTTTTTAAGGGCAGTTTTTCTTCCGCGCCTTGTAAATTTCAAAACCATTGCAAGGGGAATGAAAAAAGACGATGACAAATCTGAAAAAATTTATCCCGGAATACTTTGCGGCTGGGATCACACACCCAGAAGCGGTCGGAAAGGTTACGTTTACACAAATTTTTCCATGGATTCATTCAAAAAACACATACTGGACATTTTTGAAATAGTTAAAGACAAGCAGGACGAACACAAAATAATTTTTTTGAAATCATGGAACGAATGGGGCGAAGGAAATTTCATGGAACCTGATTTGAAATTCGGAAAAGGAAAAATAAAAACTCTTGCAGACTGTTTGGAGACTTTCAATGCTTAGGAAAATGTATGAAAAAATATCGGGCGTAAAAATTTCTCGCGAAGTTCCGGATTTCCTGCTGTTCAAATTTTTCGCGGGAAAATTCTGCGACCTTCTGCGCGGATTCGTTTTAACTGGAAAATTTTTTGTCTTCGTCGGAGCGCATTCAAAAATTTGCTCGCGGAAAAAAATTCAGTTCGGAAAATGGAATGTCGTTTCTCACGATTGCTTCATCGACGGCTTGAGTGCCATAGGGGGGGGGGCAATTTTCGGAGACAAATGTTCCGTGGGAAGTTTTACGCGAATCGAATGCACGGGCTCGCTGGGATTTTTGGGAAAAGGCTTCAGATGCGGAAACGGCTGCGGACTCGGCGTGAACTGCTTTTACGGTGCGGCAGGCGGAATCGAAATGGGCGACAACGTAATCGTGGGAAATTTCGTTACGATGCATTCGGAAAATCATAATTTCAGCGATTTGCACGTTCCCATTAAAAATCAGGGCGTGAATCACAAAGGCATAAAAATCGGAAGCGACTGCTGGATTGGTGCAAAGGCAACGATTCTGGACGGCGCGGAAATCGGAAACGGAGTTGTGGTGGCGGCCGGTGCAGTTGTTGCGGCAGGAAAATATCCGGACAACGTTGTAATCGGCGGAGTTCCGGCAAAAATTATAAAAAGGAGGACTGAATAAAATGTCGCAGAAGTACAATTTCTTTTTCTGCATCCTGATTTTTCTGATTGCGCTTTCAGAATTTCTGAAAAGATTTTTGTACCTTGGCGGAGATTGCCCCGTTCAGTCGATTTATTATGCCGTAATTTTTATTCCTGCTGCTTTTCTTTTCTGCCGTTTTCTGATTTCCGCACGAAGTCCGCTGAATTTC
>CAZACA010000224.1:0-2386 GCA_964483515.1 uncultured Treponema sp. | reverse complement strand
TCCGCGGAATGCCGATAAAGAATCCGGATGATGAAAAAGATTCTGATTTTATTTTTTATTCTGCCGCTGCTTTTTTCATGCACGGAAGATTCAGGCGTTTCGGAAAATTATGAAATCGTCGGGTGTCCGTCGGAAATAAAGGAGCGGGCGTTTGCTTTTGCACGGATGTATGCGGATTCCGAGACCGAATATTCCTGGGGCGGGCAGGATCCCCTTCGCACGATAAAAATCGACTGTTCGGGCTTAATCGTCATGTGCTACAAATACGCCATGGTCGACACGAAATTTGCGCTTCTGGCAGACGACATGACATCGGCCTTCATGGAACAAAATGCCAGCGTAAAAACCGATTCACCGCAAAAAGGCGATTTAATTTTCATGGGCGAACCTGGAACTGAAAAAATCACGCACATCGCAATTTTTGAAAAAGAGGAAGACAAAAAAATTTATTTTATCGATGCCACGCAGAAAGATTCTGACGGCGACGGAATTTACGACATCGACGGAGTTACTTCGCGGAATTATCCGGAAGGCGACGAAAAAATAAAATCGTTCGGAATCATGAAACTGAAAAAATACAGATAAATTTTTCCCGCTGAATTGCATAAACGTAAAAAATTCTGTATCCTCCCGTTCATTCTGTTAACCTGATTTTTATTTGGTTAACGAAAAGGAGTGCATGATGAATCTGCTGAAACTTGCGGACGAAATAATCGGCGGAAAAAGAATTGTCCGTGGCGAAGACGTTTCGTTTTTCATTGACTGCGAACTTTCTGAACTGTGCAGCGGCGCGGACAGAATCCGTAAAAAATTCGTGGGCGAAAAAGTCGACCTGTGTTCAATAATCAACGGACGGAGCGGAAAATGTCCTGAAGACTGCAAGTACTGTGCGCAATCGTCGTTCCACAAAACTTCCTGCGAAGTCTACGATTTTCTCAGCGAAGAAAAAATTCTTGAAGCGTGCAGACAAAACGAATCGGAGGGCGTGGACAGATTTTCCATCGTTACGTCGGGCAGGGCGTTGTCGGGCGCGGAATTTGAAATGGCGGTTTCGGCGTTCAAAAAAATGAAGGCGGAATGCAAAATCGATTTGTGTGCGTCCATGGGATTTCTGTCGGCGGAACAGCTTTCGCGTCTTCATCGTGCGGGCGTGTCAAGTTATCATCACAACATCGAAACGTCCAGGCGGAATTTTCCGAACATCTGCACCACCCATTCATTCGACCAGAAAATCGAAACGCTGAAAAAAGTAAAGGCGGAAGGAATGTACGTCTGTTCGGGCGGAATAATCGGCATGGGCGAAACCTGGGAAGACCGGCTTGACATGGCGATGACGCTTTCAGAAATTCCCGCGGATTCAATTCCGATTAACGCGCTGATGCCTATAAAAGGAACTCCGCTTGAAAATTGCAGGCCGCTTTCCGAAGACGAAATTCTGCGGACGGTTGCATTTTTCCGGTACATAAATCCCCGTGCGGACATCCGCCTTGGAGCAGGACGGGCGCTTCTTTCGTGCGACGGAAAAAAGGCATTCGAGTCGGGAGCGTCGGCAACCATTACGGGCAACATGCTGACTACGGCAAAATGCGCCACAATCGAAAGCGACAGAAAAATGCTGAAAAGCCTGCACCGTACGGTCGCGGAAATTTAACGGGAAAAGCAGGAATTTTCTCGCCGAATTTTCATGCAGCGGGTCATGCAGAAATTCTGCAAAAGGAATTTGAAAAAAAAATCAGCGCGGAAACTTCGCAAAAAAAATCGCACATACTCGCGGAACAAAAAAAAATGTAGTAAAATTGCGCCATGAAAAAATTTTCTTTTCCCGCGGATTTGCACGGCTTCAAAATCCATTTTGTGGGAATCAAAGGCACCGGCATGGCGGCTCTGGTGGAAATCCTTTTTGCGCGCGGAGCCGAAATTTCCGGAAGCGATGTAAGCGAAAAATTCTACACCGACGAAATTCTTGAAAAACTGAAAATCATCGTTCAGCCGTTCAGCGGAAAAAACGTAACGCCTGACATTTCGCTGGTCATTCATTCGAGCGCGTATTCAGTGCAGAAAAATCCTGATTTGATTCGTGCGGCGGAACTGAAAATTCCGTGCATCCTTTACAGCGAGGCGCTGGGTCTGCTTTCCGAAACTTCATACAGCGCGGGCATCTGCGGCGTCCACGGAAAAACCACCACGACCGGAATGGCGGGCACGCTTCTCATGGCGACGGATTTGCCCGTGCAGGTTCTGGCAGGAAGCGTAATTTCGTCGTTCGGAAATTCATGCACCGTCACAAGCAGAAATTTTTCAGATTTAATCGAATCGAATTCGGCGGAACAAAAATTCGCGGAACAAAATTCGCTGAACAAAAATTCTGCGGAAGAAAATTCTGCGG
>CAZACA010000223.1:0-2401 GCA_964483515.1 uncultured Treponema sp. | reverse complement strand
CGCCGCAAGTTGAATCAAGTTCATTTTCTTCATCCATTTCAGACCTCGCAAAAAAACTTTCCGCGGAAACGTGCCGAAAAAAAATCGGTGAGTCCGCGAAAAGAAAAAAAATTAAATCGTGGAAGGAAAAACGTTCCGCAAATCCAGCGTGCCGTCCGAAGAAAGCTGCGTGTCGTATTTTTTTCCGTCGTACAGAACCGTCACTTTTTTTATGAAATCCGTGCCCGGCTCGGTAAAAAGTTTTGCGTTCAGAAATTTTCCGTCGCGCCACTCCACGTCGGCAAAAACATTTCCCTTCAAAAAAATCCGTTCCAGTTTTCCTGACGAAATGGCGCCCGTGTTTTTCAGAAGCGAAATTTCGATTTTTAAATCCTGAGTAATTCTGGACGAAACGATTCCGTCTGCAATGGCGCACAAATTTCCGTCGAAATCGGCAAAGTCGTTTTTCTGCTGAACCGTTTTTTCCGCGGAAGAATTTTTCAGCCGTTCCAGAACCGAATTGCATTCAACGATTTTTTCGCTTGAATTTTTCACGCCCAGAAATTTCAGCGCCTTCAGTTCGCACAAAAAAAGTTCGCGGATTTTTTCCGAATCGCTTTCGTTTTCAGTGAGCGCGTAAACCGTTTCTCCGTCGCGATTTTTCGTTCCGTCAGAAAATGAAGGGCACATCACCAGGAATTTTTTTTCTTCCACGGGCACAAGATATTCCGCAAAAAAATTGCACGCTTCCTTTACGAGATAAAAATTTTTCCTGAGGAATTTTTTGTCCAGCGAAAATTCAAAATATTCCAGAACCGATTCAGCGATTTTTATGGAACCAAGCGGCGAATATGACGAACGCAAATCCCTTCCGCAGGGAACCGTATCGCCCCAGATGTCGGTGGAATTATGCGCGGCGAATCCTGAAATTCCGTACATTTTTTCCGCGGTAATTTTTCCGTGATAAAAAATTTTTTTCGCCAGATCAAAAAGCGGCAGATTCATTTTTTCTTCGCCGAACATTCCGCAGGATTTTCTGAAAATGCCCGAATCCGAAAGTGAAAAGCGCGCGGATTTTTGTGCAGCCCAGATTCCGTTTTTTACTGAAGGAAGCGTGGAGCGGCGGTTGCATGACGAAATCAGGCTGTACTTGGAAAAATTCCACAGGGCAGACTGAACGAGCGCAGGATTTTTTAAAATTTCGTCGAATGATTTTTCGTCAGCGTCTTCAGGGCAGATTAAATTTCCGGCAATCCACCAGGAAGAAAATTCCGCCATGTGTTCCGTGCGCAAATTTTCGTAGGAAGTTCCCGACGCAAAGCAGATTTTTTTCAGCGCAGAATCGGCAGAACGCAGCGCAAGGGAAAGGGGACGACGACGCAGATTGCCCAGCGATTTTCTGTAGCCGCGGTTTCTGAATGCAGTTTCCACGTCGATGTAAAGCGTGACTTCATCGGCTTTTTCCACGATTAAATTTTCGCCCCTGGTAAAAATCGTTCCGCCCGAAGCAACTGCCGTCATCATGGTGGCAAAAGGAACGCCCGCCGTATCGAATGAAACGATTGTGTCGTTTGTCAGCACGGATTTTTTTACGCATCCGCCGCTGGAAATTTCAGCACGCAGAAAAATGCTTTTTGGTGTGGACGCGGAAATGTGGTAGACGATTACATCAGCCGACGACGAAACGAAACATTCCCTGCGGAACGAAATGGAACTGCCGGTCGTGTTGTTGGAAAGGTCAGCGGTACTGGGCGAATCGGTTTCCACGGAAAATCCTGCCGAAAAAATTCCGTCCTGCAAATCGATTTCGCGCCGGTAAGATTCCACCGCAGAAAAAAAGTTCCGGCTTCCTCCTTCAGGCTGAAAAAGTCCGCGATGTTCTTCGTCATAAAAATCGATGGAAATTTTTCCTGCGTCCCTGTAAAAATTCTGTTCGGACGGCGTGCCCGAAAAGCATTCGTAAATTTTTTCCTGCGCTTCGTCTTCGCGATTCTGATTTAAAAGCGTGCGTACCAGCGGAAGATTTTTTACGGCATCCCTGTTGTTTCTGTCAGAAAATGCGCCTGACCAGACTGATTCTTCAAAAAGCAAAATCGTTTCGCTTCCCGTTCCGCCGAAAATTTTTGCGCCGAGTCTGCCGTTGCCTGCAGGAATTGCATCGTCCGCGGATGCAGCGGGATTTTTGTACCAGATTGTTTTCATGGCGCGAAGTGTATCACAATTCTTTTGTTTTTGCAGGGATTCTTTTTTTTTTGCAGAATGGTTTCTGCGGAACTTTTTTGCAAAAATCTTTTGCGGATTTTCTTTTCAAACGGTGTTTGATTTTTTTAAAAGCGCTTTTTATTTTCAAAGCGGTGCTTTGGATTTTTTTTAAAGGGATTTAAGATTCTTTTTTTTGTTTGCATAAATTTCTTTTGCATGG
>CAZACA010000222.1:0-2440 GCA_964483515.1 uncultured Treponema sp. | reverse complement strand
TTTTTTTCTTCGTTCATAAAATCGTCTTTTGCATCAATTCAGAATTTTTGTATGACTGTATCATATAAAATGTTATGACGCAAGTTTATTTTTCCGCTTCAATTATTGTCATACAATCGCATCATGAAAACCGAAAAATCCGTCAGGCAAATCGTGGCGCAGAACGTAAAAAAATACCGCAAGCTGAATAATTTTACGCAGGCACAACTCGCCGAATCCGCGGGAATTTCCAACACGTACATTGCAAACATCGAATGCGGAAAAACCTGGATAAGCGACACCACGCTGGAAAATATTGCAAAATCACTGCACACGGATTTTTATCTTTTCTTTTGCGACGGCGACGAATGTTCTGCGGAAATTTTTTCAGCGTCGGAAGAAAAAAAATTCATTTCGTCCAAAAAAAAAGAACTTTCGGTTTACGTGGAAAATTTCGTTTCGGATACGCTGGTGGAATTCGGTGAAAAATTTCGCGGAAAATAATCCGCGGAAATTTTTTTTAATCGTGCGGGGCGTGCAAAAAAAATCGGCAGAAAATCCGCGGAAATTTATTCGTAGCGTCCGATGATTTCTTCGGCGATTTCGCGTTTTGTTTTGCGGCTGTCCATGCAAAGTTTTTCGATGTGACGGTGCGCGTCGTTTTCAGTCATTTTTAAATTTTCGATGAGAAGCCATTTCGCCCTGTTTACGATTCGCGCGTCCTGCATTTTTTCCTGAAGCGATTTGTTTTTCGTTTCCATTTTTTGCAGGCGGAACGAAAGGGACGAAAGAATTTTTGCTGCGGTGAAAAAAATTTCAGGCGAGTTCGGTTTGGGCAGAACAAAAATTCCTTTTTCTTCCACGCGGCAGATTGTTTCGTCGTACAGTTCGCTTTTTACCAGCAGAAGGATTGCCAGATTCGTTTCGCAGAAATTTTCCGCAAAAAAAATTCCGTGTTCGTCGGGCAAAGGAGAATCCACAATCAGAATGTCCACGGGAAGTTCCGACAAAAGCCGCCGCGCTTCTCCGCCTGAATTCGCATGAAAAATCGGGAAAAAATCGGTTTTGGGCAGAATGGCTGAAATTCCTTCGCGATAACTTTTTGATTCGGAAACGATTAAAACTTTCCGCCGCTGCCTTGGGTCGTTCATGAATCTGCCTTGGGCGAACTGAATCCGTCCGTCCAGTTTCCGCGCAGAATCGATTTTATGAATTCGCTTTTCCGTGCAATTTCCCGCGCTTCACGAAGATTTTCCGGCAGCCGTTCCAGATTTATTTCCGACGAATTTATTTTTGACAGATTTTTTTCGGTGGGCGCGCAGAGTTCAGTGCGTTTTTCGATTCCGTCCAGACCGGCGTAAATTAAAAGTGCGTAGGCGATGTAGGGATTTGCCATGGGGTCGGGCGAGCGGAGTTCAAACCGTCGGCGTGAATTTATTTCAGCAGGAACGCGGATTAACTGCGTGCGGTTTTCCCGTGCCCAGCTGACGTATCTGGGTGCTTTTCGCGAACCAAGCCGTTCGTAGGAATTTTCCGTGGGATTTAAAAACGCCGTCATTTCCTTTATGTGATTCAGAATTCCTGCCATGAAAAAATCCTGAACGTCGCTGCCGTCTTCCGCCTGAACCGAAATATTTATGTGCAGACCGTTTCCGCTTTCGCCTGCAAGAGGTTTGGCTGAAAAATCCGCGTAAAGTCCGTTGTGAACTGCCACCGCTTTTACTACGGAAAAAAAATTCATGGCGTTGTCTGCGGCAGTAAGCGGGTCGCCGTAACGGAAGTCGATTTCGTTCTGCCCCGGGCCTTCTTCGTGATGCGAATTTTCGGGATGCAAATCCATCTGTTCCAGCGTAAGGCAAATTTCGCGCCGGATGTTTTCGCCTTTGTCTTCGGGAGCCACGTCCATGTAGCCTGCATTGTCGAAAGGAATTTTTGTGGGCAGACCTTTTTCGTCAGTCTGAAAAAGATAAAACTCGCACTCTGAACCGAAATTTATTTTCAGTCCGCGCTGCCTTGCTTTTTCTGCGGCTTCTTTCAGAATGTTGCGGCTGTCTTTTTCAAAAATCGTTCCGTCGCTTTTTCGGATTTCGCAAAACATCCGCACGACTTTTCCTGAAACTGAACGCCACGGAAGAATCGTAAGCGTAGAAGGAATGGGGAAGAGGAATAAATCGGAATGGGCTTCGTCAGTAAATCCGTCGATGGATGAACCGTCAAACGCAATGCCCTCGCTGAATGCACGCTCAAGTTCGCCCGGAATAATCGCCACGTTTTTCTGCTTTCCGAAAATATCGCAGAATGCAAGCCGCACGAATTTTACGTCTTCCATTTCCAGAAATTCCATAACTTCTTCTTTTGTATAGGTCATTTTTCCCCCGCGCCTTCCGGCAGAGTAAGACTAGTGAATTGGTTTTTTACTGTCAATGATTTTTTTTCTGCGTTTTTGCTGAAATTTTTTTCC
>CAZACA010000221.1:0-2455 GCA_964483515.1 uncultured Treponema sp. | reverse complement strand
GAAAAATCAAACTTTTTCAGTTTAAAACCGAAAAACTTTTTTAGCGAAACTGAAATTCGGCAAAAAAAAACGGCGCACTAAAAAAATGCACCGTCAGTTCCGCAGAAAACCGTTAATTTTTATAAAAATTTATGAGGCAGCCTGCGAGAATTATTTTTCGTTCGTCGTCGGTCAGTTCGCCCGTGGAAAGGGAAAATTCCGTTACGGTGCCGTCAGATTTTACTGCAAACGCCCGGATTTCGTTTCGTTTTTCTTCCACCGATTTTTTTATGTCCGGCACGAAAATGTAGTCTCCGTCAGAAAACGGCAGATTTTTGTCGCCGCCGTCCAGAACAAACGGAAGCATTCCCCAGTTGATTAAATTTGAACGGTATCTTTTTGTGGCGTATTCGTTTGCGATGTTTGCCCAGCCGCCCAGAACTTTCTGACAGGAAGCCGCCTGTTCACGCGCAGAACCGTCGCCCGGTTTTACCGCAAAAATCGTGCTGCCCAGTCCCGCTTTTTCTGCCCGACCCGAAAATTCTCCGCGGAAATCCGAAAGAATTTTTCCCGTGCGGTTTACTTCGTCCAGAACCTGCGGAATTTTGTCGCGTACGTTTTTTGCCTTTGCCACGTAAGCGGGATCTCTGCGGCTCAGGGTAAATTCGGCAAGGCCCAGCGGATTGGAACGGAATGACGAAGTTTCGCCGGACGGAATGAGTTCGTCGGTGGTCGTAACCGGATCGTGAATTTCGGACACAACTTTTAAAAGCAAATCGTCAGGAAGCGCGGACATCTGCGGCCAGTCTTTAATGTTCGGACCGGTCTGAATCTGCACCTGCGGATCCGGAACGCCGTGGGAATCGTAAACGCGATTTTCGTAAATCGTTCTGTCGAAAAAATATTTTTTTCCGCTGAAGTCGCTTTCAAATTCAGTTGCAGCCGTAAGGAATCCTTTGTTTGCAGCAGTTGCGGCAATGGAACGTGCATCCATCAGCGCCACGGAAGAAATTTGTCCGTTCTGAATTTTTGAGCCTTCGCGGTTGGGGAAATTTCGCGTGGAATGACGAATGCTCAGCGCACCGTTTGCAGGAGTGTCCCCCGCACCGAAGCATGGACCGCAAAAAGCCGTTTTTACTACCGCGCCCGACTGAATCAGCGAAACGAACGCACCGTTTTTCACGAGTTCCGCGTAAATCGGCATGGAAGCAGGATAAACGCTTAAATTAAATTTTCCGCTGCCCGTGCTTTTTCCCTTCAAAATATCCGCCGCCGCACAAATGTTTTCGTATCCGCCGCCTGCACAGCCCGCGATGATTCCCTGGTCAACGTAAATTTTTCCGCCGATGATTTTGTCCTTTAACGAAAAATTCACTTTGTCGCCGAAACTGATTTTTGCACGCTTTTCGGTTTCGTCCAGAATTTCCGCCGGATTTTCGTTCACTTCATCGATGGTGTACGCGCACGACGGATGAAACGGCAGGGCAATCATGGGCTTGATTTCGTCCAGGTCGATTTCGATTACGCCGTCATAAAATGCATTTTCCGCCGGACTGATTTTTTTGTAGAATTTTTCGCGTCCGTGGATTGCATAAAATTCGCGGATTTTTTCGTCCGTTTCCCAAATCGAAGAAAGGCACGTGGTTTCGGTGGTCATTACGTCTACGCCGATTCTGAATTCCGCGCTGAGATTTTTTATTCCGGGCCCGATGAATTCCATGACTTTATTTTTCACGTAACCGATTTTAAAAACTTCCCTGATTATCGCCAGTGCAACATCCTGCGGACCAACTCCAGGCCGAACGTTTCCCGTTACGTAAACTGCAACAACGCCGGGCAAATTCACGTCGTAAGTTCTGCCCAAAAGCTGTTTTGCAAGTTCTCCGCCGCCTTCGCCAATCGCCATGGTTCCCAGTGCACCGTATCGTGTGTGACTGTCCGAACCCAGAATCATGGCACCGCATTCCGCAAGCATTTCCCGCGCAAACTGATGAATTACCGCCTGATGGGGAGGCACGTAAATTCCGCCGAATTTCTGCGCGCACGTCAAACCGAACATATGGTCATCGTCGTTAATGGTTCCGCCCACGGCACAAAGGGAATTGTGGCAGTTTGTAAGCACATACGGAAGGGGAAATTTTTCCAGCCCCGAAGCACGCGCCGTCTGAATTATTCCGACGTAAGTTATGTCGTGGGAAGTGATTTTGTCGAATTTGATTTTCAGTTTTTTTTCGTCGCCCGAAACATTATGCTTCTGCAAAATTCCGTAAGCCATCGTATTTTTCAATGCGTCTTCTTTTGAAATTTTCACGCATGATTCGTCCACAAGTTTTCCGTTTTGCAGGAACGCGCCGCCTTTCCAAAGTTTCATAAAATGCCTCGCTTTTTTTTTCGATGAGTATATTCGCTTTTTTTTTTTTGCAAACGCTGCCTGGATTTTTTTAAAAGCGGATTTTTTTTTCGCGGATTCTTTCGC
>CAZACA010000220.1:0-2458 GCA_964483515.1 uncultured Treponema sp. | reverse complement strand
GTAGCGTTAATCGGACAGACGGGTCACAGCACCATTGCAGTTACGGACGACGGCACTGCCCACGGAAAACTCGAAGGAATCATTACCGAACGCGATTTCAGGATTGACCACGTGGACGCTCATTCAAAAGTCAGCACGTACATGACGCCTTTTTCAAAACTCGTTACAGGCAGGGACGGAATCAGCCTGCGTGAAGCAAACGATTTAATCTGGGCGCACAAAGTAAACCAGCTGCCCGTAATCGACGAAAAAAATCATCTGATTTCCATGGTTTTCCGCAAGGATTTCGACAATCACGAATCGCATCCCAACGAACTTTTAGACGCTGACCACCGTTACATTGTGGGCGCGGGAATAAATACGCGGGATTACATGGAGCGTGTTCCGGCGTTGCTGAATGCAGGCGTGGACATTCTGTGTCTGGATTCCAGCGAAGGATATTCTGAATGGCAGGCGCGGGCACTTCACGACATTCACGAAAAATTCGGCGAAAAAGTACGCGTGGGAGCTGGAAACGTGGTTGACCGCGAAGGATTTCTGTTTCTGGCGGAAAACGGCGCGGATTTCGTAAAAATCGGAATTGGCGGCGGCTCAATCTGCATTACCCGCGAACAGAAAGGAATCGGCAGGGGACAGGCAACGGCTACAATCGAAGTTGCAAAGGCGCGGGACGAATATTACGAAAAAACCGGAATTTACGTTCCCATCTGTTCCGACGGCGGAATCGTGCACGACTACCACATTACGCTGGCTCTGGCAATGGGCGCGGATTTCGTCATGCTGGGCAGATATTTTGCGCGGTTCGACGAATCACCCACAAACAAACTCATCATCAACGGAAATTACGTGAAGGAATATTGGGGCGAAGGTTCAAATCGTGCGCGGAACTGGCAGCGTTATGACCTGGGCGGAAAAAAAGGAATGGCGTTTGAAGAAGGCGTGGATTCCTACGTTCCCTATGCAGGACGGCTTCACGACAATGTTACGCTTTCCATGGACAAGGTAATTCATACCATGTGCAACTGCGGCGCGCTGAGCATTCCCGAATTGCAGCAGAAGGCAAAAATTACGCTTGTTTCGTCCACCACAATCAGCGAAGGCAGCGCTCATGACGTTACGGTTCGCAACACATCAATCCACAGTTAATTTTTTAAAAGGAGTACAAAAATGAACGTTGTAATTATTGGAGCACAATGGGGCGACGAAGGAAAAGGCAAAATCGTCGATTATCTTGCAAAAGACGCAAAATACGTCGTTCGTTATTCCGGCGGACCGAATGCAGGCCACACAATCGTAGTGAACGGAAAGCAGTTTGCCCTTCATCAGGTTCCCAGCGGAATTCTTTATTCCGACAAAAAAGTTTTTCTTGGCGCGGGAATGGTCATCGATCCGGAAGCGTTTTTTCAGGAATTGCAGATGATAAAGGACAACGGCGTAAACTGGGAAGGACGCGTTTTTATTTCGGACAGGGCTCATCTGATTCTTCCGCGATACCGTCAGATGGACAAAGACCGTGATGCTTCGCGAAAACGCCCCATCGGAACAACCGGCCGCGGAATCGGAATTGCATACAGCGAAAAGGCGCATCGTGACGGACTCAGGCTGGCGGATCTGGACTGGGACGAAAAAACCGCTGAATTCGACCGGGAAGACCTGGATTATTTAAACAGATACAAATCACAGCTTCTGGAAATGCGCGTGGATCTGACGCAAAAAATGTGGGAATTCCGCGACGAAAACATTCTTTTTGAAGGTGCCCAGGGAGCCATGCTGGACATCGATTCGGGAACGTATCCGTATGTAAGTTCGGGTGCGTCATGTGCGGCTGGCGCTGCAACCGGATGCGGAATCGGACCGCATAATCTGGATCATATTCTGGGCGTATTCAAGGCTTACGAAACGCGTGTGGGAAACGGTCCCATGCCCACGGAATTCAACGATACGAGCGAAGGCGAATTGTGCCGCTACGTTCGTGACACGGGCCGCGAATATGGCGTAACCACCGGTCGTGCAAGGCGATGCGGTTACCTGGATCTGGTGGCGCTGCGTTATGCCTGCCGCGTAAACAGCCTGGATTCGCTGGTTCTGACGCACATCGACATTTACGACGCCATGGATCAGATTGAAGCGTGCGTGGGCTACGAAATCGACGGAAAAATCGTCACTGATTTCCCCGCAGGAATTTCGCAGCTGAATAAAGCCAAACCCGTCCTGCAAAAATTCGACGGATGGAAAACGCCGCTGAAAGAATGCCGCGACTACAAAAGCCTTCCCAAAAACGCAAAGGAATACATCGAATTCATCGAAGGCTACACGGGAACGCCGGTTGACATAATTTCAGTCGGCTACGAACGCGACGAAACTTTTGTCCGCAAAAATCCGTGGAAAAAATAATTTCCGCTTAAAGCAGTACCCGGTTTTTCGCCGGGTATTTTTTTTGTCTACGGAGGGAATTTTA
>CAZACA010000219.1:0-2460 GCA_964483515.1 uncultured Treponema sp. | reverse complement strand
AAAAAATTCGCACGAAAATTTTTTTTCAAACGGCGACAAAAAAATTTCGCGGTTTTCCTTTATGCTTCCGATTCCTTTTTTTACGTGGCATTCCCTTCCGCGGCCCCAGTCGTAAAGCCGGTACGTTATGTCGCTGGACTGCTGAATTTCCAGAAGCCGCAATCCGCCGCCAATCGCATGAACCGTTCCCGCCGGAATAAAAATGAAATCGCCTTTTTTTACGTTTTTGTAGCGCAGACAGTTTTCCAGGGAATTTTCCAGAATCGCTTTTTCAAGTTCTTCGCCGGAATATTTTTTGTTCAGTCCGTAAACGATTCTTGAATTTTCTTCCGCCGAAAGAATCAGCCAGCATTCGGTTTTTCCGCGGCAATTTTCCAGGAACATGGCACGCTCGTCATCAGGATGAACCTGCACGCTCAATTTTTCGTCCGCCTGAATCACTTTGACCAGAAGAGGAAAGTCGCCGCCTGCAAAATCAAAAAATTCTTTCTGAAAACCGTTCGGGTGCGTTGATGCAATCCAGTTTTCGTAGCCCCAGATTTTCGTGGATTTTATGGCGCAGAGTTTTTTCATTTTTCCCAGAGCCGCTCAGGATAATAGCCCGATTCGATTTTCGACGCGATTTCTTTTTTGACGATTTCGCGATCCTGTGGATAAGTCATGCCGAACCATTTTTCCGTGGAAGTGAAAAATTTTATTTTGCCTTCGCCGTTTTTTACGATGTCGCTGGCAGCCACGGGAAGAAGCGCTTCTGCTTTTTCGGACTGAATCGATGCGGATTTAAAATCGTCCCAGTATTTTTGAAAGCGGTTAAAGGCACTCAGCGTAAATCCGAAAAAATTCATGCTGACGAATTCTTTGCCCGAAAGCGAAATTTCCTTTCCGTTCAGTTCGCTGATGATTCCGCCGTCCCTGTAAAAAATTTTCGTGTTCTCTTCGATGGATTCCAGAAGTCCGTTTTTTACCGTGCAGATTCCGCGGCTGACTGAACCGCTTTTGCTCATGGTGTTGCCCAGAATGTAACCCACCATTGCGTGTTCCCCTGACGATTCTGAAACGGAAGAAAGATGGGCGCCCAAAGTTTCAAACGCTTCACGACCGTAATAATCGTCGCTGTTGATGACGGCAAAGGGCGCGGAAATTTTTTCTTTTGCACACAAAACTGCGTGAACGGTTCCCCATGGTTTTTTGCGGTTTTGTGAAAGCCGAATTTCGTTTTCAGTCAGAAGCGAATCGTGAGTCTGAAAAACGTATTCTGCATCGAAATTTTTTGCCACGCGGTCAAATAAACGTTCGCGGAAATCTTTTTCGATGTCGGGACGAATTACAAAAACAACTTTTGCAAATCCGCTTTTTTTCGCGTCGTAAGTTGCAAAATCCAAAAGGCACTCGCCGTTTTTTCCCACAGCGTCAATCTGTTTTACTCCGCCATACCGGCTGCCCATGCCCGCCGCAAGTACAAGTAAAATCGGTTTCATTTTTCCCTCCGAAGTTCAGCCGAATTTTTTTCGACGAATTTAAAATTTTTTTTTTACGCGATAATCGTTTCAAGGGCAATGCGAACCATATTCGTAAAAGAATTCTGCCGTTCTTCCGCCGTGGTTTTTCCGCCCAGAACGACATGATCGCTCACCGTCATAACCGAAAGCGCTTTTCTGCGGAATTTGGATGCAAGCGTGTAAAGTTCCGCCGTTTCCATTTCAACTGCAAGCGCGCCGTATTCCGCCCAAAGTTTCCATGCCTGTTTGTCGTCGTAAAATAAATCGCTGGAAACGCAGAGACCGACTTTTGGATCGATGAAAATTTTTTTTGATGCGTCGTATGCTTTCTGCAAAAGTGAAAAATCCGCAACCGGCGCAAAATGCCTGGAAGGAAATCGGATGGAATTCAGTCCTGAATCGCTGCACGCTCCTTCCGCCAAAATTACGTCGCGAATGGCAATGTTTTCCTGAATGGCGCCGCAGGTTCCTACGCGGATTGCATTCTGTACGCCGTAATATTCAAAAAGTTCCGTGACGTAAATCGAAATCGAAGGCTGACCCATTCCCGTTCCCTGAACCGAAACGCGTTTTCCCTTGTAAAATCCCGTGAAGCCCAGCATTCCGCGAACTTCGTTATAACATTTTGCATCTTCCAGAAAATTTTCTGCAATGAATTTTGCCCTCAGCGGGTCGCCTGGCAACAGAATGCTTTCTGCAATGTCACCGTCTCCGGCATTGATATGTGTACTCATGGCGTCGATTATATCACCAAAAATTTAAAAATGAAAATTTAATCCGATGCTTTTTTTTCGCCGAATTCTTTTTTGCGAATCACCAGGTACGCGAAAATTACCATCGTTCCCGTAATCACCCAGCTCACCGGATAAACCGTCATGATTGTTTCAAAGCGCGGAAATTTTTTAAAAACCGTTGCAAGCCAGAGCAGCCTGAAAAGACACGAACCCGTCAGCGTCAGAAC
>CAZACA010000218.1:0-2472 GCA_964483515.1 uncultured Treponema sp. | reverse complement strand
AAAAATTCAGCCAGAAAAAAAATCAGCGAACAGAATGCGTTTAAAAATCCGCCCGCCGCCACGGAAATCCACGGAATCGCCAGGGAAAACGCAATGAGCCACACCGCCGCAGTCAAAAATCCGCTCACCAGAGGCGAAACCACCGATGACGAAATTATTGCCGCCGACGAAATCGAGCCGAAAAAATGAAGCGAAACCGGTGCCGTAGAAAAATTTGCCGCCGCGGAAGCCGAAACTGCATTTGAAACGCTGAAAGGAAAAATCCGCGAAAGAAAAATCGCAAGAAATTCGGAAAAAAGCATGATTCCGCCCAGAGCCAGATACGAAAGCATGAACGAAACCGAAAAAACGTCTTCAGGAACGGCCGACGCGTGAAAAAGAAAAACGGCGCAGAGTACGGAAAACGAATCGATTTTTGCGCAGAAAACCGCCGAACAGAGGAGCGAAATCAGCGAAAAGCAGAACGCCCGGAAAAGCGACGGAGAAAATCCCGCGAACCATGCAAAAAAAAGTATGCCCAGAAATTTTAAAAGGCAATCGTATTTTTTCCCGAAAAATTTTTTGCCCGCACGCGACGCAAACGACGAAAAAAACGACAGATGCATTCCGCTCAAGGCAAGCACATGGGAAAGTCCCGCATTCCGGAAATTTTCCGCCGTAAAATCGTCCGTGTATTCCCTCCCCCCTGCCAGAAGCGCCAGAATGAATCCGCCCGCCCGCCCCCAGGAAAACATGAGCCGCTTAAAACGAAGCCTGCATTTTCCGCGGAACGACGCAATTTTAAAACGAACCGTTTTTTCTGCCTTTCCCGCCGAAACTTTTTCCGCGAAAAAAACTGAATTCCGCACTGAACCGAAAATTTCCACCGCTGCGCCCTGCTCCACCAGAATTCCCCCCGACGAAACGGAAATTTTCCCCGGATAAAGGGACTCTACGATTTCCGACGGAATCATGGACGTAATTCTGCCCGATGACGACGACGAAACCATGTGGCGCGAAATTTCCCCTGCGGAAGAAGAAACGTCAATTTTTACGCGATAAAATTTCCCCGAAGAAGTTTTCTGCGGATTTGACGAAACCACGCCTGAAATTTTCCGTGCTTTTTCAAAAGGAACCGCGCTTTTGTACGGCCTGCGATTTCCGGGCGTAACGGTACCGGAATAAGCAAGCAGCGCAAACAGAACGGACGCGGCAACAAACGGATTTGAAATTCTCTGAAATATTTTTTTTACCACTTCAATTTCTGAAGGGCGTTTTTCGCGGATGCCGTCACTTCCTCAGGGTAATCCAGGTAGGTGGAATACAAAAGGCAGTCGAAAGCATCTTTGTCGCCCAATTCCCCCAAAGCTTCGATTACTGAAAGCGCAACGGCTTTATCAAGACTTTTGTTCCGCTCGAAATTCTTGTTCAAAAAATCGAGATACGAAGACAAAACCTTCGACGTTCCGGAAGTTGCAACGGATGCAATGTTTTTTACGGCAAGAGCAAAATCTTCGCCAGAAATTTTATTCGCCTCATATGCAGTCCTCAAAACGTCAAAACAATTCGTAGCCATGGAAGAAGCGCGAGTCCATTTCGTTTCTCCGATGACTCCCAGCGAAACCAGCACAAGCCGTGTCTGATTTTCCGAAAGTTCCTTTTTGGAATCTTCTACATTATATATTACCGAAGAAAGTGCATTTTCAGCCGCTTCTCCGCAAATTTTTTTAGGAATTTTTTGATTTGACGAAAGTTTTTCGATTACAAGGATTTTTTTGTCCACGGGAACGGTAGAAAGGAACTGCAAAATTTCTTTTTCGCTGATGGAAGCAAGGGCGCCGTATGCATTTGAAAGAATTCCTGAATAACTCGGCCAGACGTCCAGAATGTCGGCAATAAAAAGCATGTTGAATGACGCTGAATTTCCGTAAGTGCCCATGTACAGGATTGATTTTAAAATCGCTTCGTCCACTTCCGCGGATTTCTGCATCCGTTCGTAAAAAAAATCGTTCACTAAATAAAGATTTTCCGTCGCCTGAAAAACCGAAAACGCATCAAGCACGGCGATTTTTATGCGCGTATCGTTAAAAAGTTTGAAAATTTTCCGCAGTTTTTCAGAAACGATTTTTTCTTTTCCGCCTGAAAGGGATTTTACGGCAGTTTCCGTCAGCGTTACCAGTTCTTCGTCATCGCCCATGGCACCGTAAGCCGTCACCGCAAAATCAAGCGTTTCCATTGCAATGGATTCGTCGCCGGATTCGGACGCTTCCTGAACGATTTTATTTTTGTCGGCAATATTTCCGCGGTAAAATCTCGAAACGTAAGATTCCGCAAAAAGCCCTGAAACCAAAAAAAAGAAAACGGCTTTTCCAAAAAAATTTTTATTCATCATCAAAACTTCCCGCTTTTTCAAACTATGCGGAATTATACAACGGAACGAACAAAAAATCCATTCGGCAAAAAAAATTTTTCAGTCAAACAGACCGAAAATTT
>CAZACA010000217.1:0-2533 GCA_964483515.1 uncultured Treponema sp. | reverse complement strand
AAGAACGATTCCACATCCACGCCGGAAATCGGTCGGCTGTAAAAATATCCCTGAATGTAGTCGCAGCTGAATCCGTTCAGTTTTTCCACCTGCCAGTCGTACTCTACGCCTTCCACCGTCAGTTTCATGCCGAGTCCGTGAACAAGCCGCGTAATATTCTGAATGAACGACGAATTTTTGTCCGTCAGATAATTGTCCACGATTGATTTGTCGATTTTCACCACGCTTATGGGCAGAAAAGTCAGATAACTCAGCGACGAATATCCCGTGCCGAAATCATCCAGCGAAAGGAAAATTCCTTTTTGCACGAATTTATCCAGAAATTTCAAAACTTCGTCTTTATCCGAAACAAAAATGCTTTCCGTAATTTCAATTCCGATGTATTCCGTGGGAATTTCGTAGCGATTCAAAAGTTCCGCCAGAAAATCCACGTAACTCGGGTCGGCAAGTTGCGCCGCAGAAAAATTGATTGAAACTTTTTTCAGCGGAAGTCCGTGTTCGCGCCATGTGTACATCTGCTTTACGACTTTTTCCGTAAGAATCCTGTCGATTTTTATAATCTGCCCTGAATCCTCCGCGATGGGAATAAATTTCGCCGGTGAAATTTTTTTGTCACGCAGACGCATCAACGCTTCGTAACCGTAAATTTCTTTTTTTGCCAGGTCAATCTGCGGCTGATAAACCACTTCAATTCCGTCGCAGTCAATGGCTTCGTCGATTACCTTGCTGATTGAATCAACTTCCTGAATGCGATTTTTCATTTCGCCGTCAAAGAAAACCAGCTGATTTCTGCCCATTTTTTTCGCGTGATAAAGCGCAATGTCCGCGTTTGCAATCATCACTTCCAGCGATTCGTCCTTGGAATTCACCACGCCGTAACTTACGTTTAAATTTATCTTTTTTTCCGCAAGAACGACGGGCGTTTCAAAAATCCGCTTCATTTTCGTAATGGAATCCGACGATTCGTCCAGAAATCCCTTTAAATAAAAAAGCAGGAATTCGTCGCCGCCAAACCGCGAAACAAAAAAATTTTCTTTTTCCGCGAAATTCAAAAGCCGGTTTGAAACTTCACGCAGAACTTCGTCGCCGCACGAATGGGAATAAAGGTCGTTGATGGTTTTAAAATCGTCAATGTCCAGAAGCACCAGCGAAAAATTCCGGTTTTCACTTTTCAGCGAATTAAAAATATTCACGATGTTGTAGCGGTTCGGCAGTTTCGTCAGATAATCGTGCTGAACCAGATATTCCATGCGCGAATGTGAAAGTTCCATGTCCTTTTTTCGCCGCGATTCCGAAATAATGTAAACCCACGAAATCACCACGAAGAAAACCAGACTGATTACGATTCCCATGGCGCCGATTATGATTCCGTACAGCATATATTGCGTCGTCTGCGAATTTACGATTGTGGAATTTTCCGGAACGACTGAATTTTTTATGTTGTGTGCAGCAAGAGTTTTCTGGTCAACGACAAAATATCCGTCTTCCATTTTAAAAATCCGCGAAGGAATTTTTTCCCTGTCAGCAATTTTTACAATCAGTTCGCCGACTTCCTGCCCCATTTTTTTGTAGTCGATAATCTGTCCGCCGATTATTCCGTGCCCCAGACCGACTGCATTCGCCGTAAAAATCGGTAAATCCGTGGAACTCACCAGAAAATCAATCTGACTTTCCAGCGAATAAAGTTTTCCCGAAGAATCCGTCGCCGCGCCCAGGAAAAAAAGCACCGCATCGTTTTGCAGAAGGGAAATTTTGTGCAGCAGTTCTTCCCGCGTCAAAAGCGAAGTGTCATAGCCCGAAAAATCGATCCGCGGAAAAATTTTTGACTGACGGACGAATTCCGACCAGTTTTCGCAGCCGTTGGAAGTGTTGTCGTAAATTCCCACGAATTTTTTTGCAGACGGATACATTTTTTTTGCAGCACGAATCGTATCGGCAATTAAATTCGACTCGATGAATCCGTAGTAATTTTTGTTTTTGCGCAAATCCTTAAAATAAGTCTGGCTTCCGGGCGAAATAAAAATAACGGTTTTGTCTTTAAAATAAGTTTCGTAATTTTCAGAAATAAAATAGCACGCCAGAGTTCCTGACGAAACGATTACGTCGTAATTATTTGCATCCAGCGTCTGAAGCCTTTCGCGCACGTATTCGCCGTTTCCGCCCATCAAAAAATCGAAATCGTTCGGCTCAAAAAATTCCACGTCAAGATTTATGTCGTTTTGCATGAGAACGCCGCGCAATCCGTCTTCCTGCAAACGGAATCCGTAAATGCTGTCGGGCATGGAAAAAAGCAGAACTTTCGCCCGCGGATTTTTTACTTTGGATTCCACCAGCGCAGAAGTATGACTGTTTCGCCACAAGCAGAAGCAAAGCAGAAAAATGCTGCTCGGCAGAAGCATCGCCGCCAATGCAATCAGCCCGGACAAAGACTTCTGAGCCTTCATGGGCCTGGTCAACTGAATAGAACTTTCCACGATAAAACTCCAATTTTTCTAAGCGCGATTATATCACACCGAAATTCGTTGCACAATCA
>CAZACA010000216.1:0-2537 GCA_964483515.1 uncultured Treponema sp. | reverse complement strand
ATTCAGGGTGAAAAAAACGGCGTAAATTCAGCAGACGAATTTCAGCGAGAAAAAAAAAGTGCGAATTCTGTAAACGAAATTCAGCGAGAAAAAATCGTTGCAAATTCAGCGGACGAATTTCAGCGTGAAGAAAACGGTGCGAATTCTGCAGACGAAATTCAGCGTGAAAAAAACGGTACAAATTCAGCAGACGAAATTCAGCGTGAAAAAATCGGTGCAAATTCTGCGGACGAATTTCAGCGAGAAAAAAACGGCGCAAATTCAGCGGACGAAATTTCAGCGAAAAAAAACGGTGCAAATTCTGTTCGGATGACGAATAAAAAAAATCGGGAGCTGATTTTTCCGCGGGAAATTTCAATTTCGGTTTCGGAAAAAAATTCGGTGCTGGTGAAATCTACGCAGAAAGTTCTGGTGCGCATGAAAATTCTTTCGGACGGAAGCGTGCCTTTTGACGAAATTCGGTTTTTTCCGCCGAACAGAATTCCGCAGGAAATTCAGCAGGAAATCCGTCAGCAAATTTCGGCATGGATTTTTTCCGCGGGCGAAGAAGGATTCGGCTCGTTTGAATATGTGCTTGAGATTGAATAATCATTAAGTTATAATTCGGCGCATGGAAAGCATTGAAGCAGTTGCGTTTGACATTGACGGAACGATTTATCCGTCGTGGAATTTGTATGTCAGAATGCCGCTGTATGTTTTGAAGCATTTGAAATTCTATCTGCATTACAACAAAATCAGACGACAACTTCACAGGACTGCGCCACTTTCGGATTTTTACGAATATCAGGCAAGACTTTTCGCGGAAAGTGCGGGAATCGACAGGGTGCGCGCAAAAAAAATTATCAATGACGTCTGCTACGAAGGCTTAAAAAAATTTTTTCAGAAAGTAAAACCGTATAAATATGCTTACGAATGCATAAAAAGTTTTAAAGACGCCGGATTAAAAATTGCGCTGCTTTCGGATTTTCCGCCGTCACAAAAAGGCGACATCTGGGGAATCCGCGGATTGTGCGACGTCTGCATCGGCTCGGAAGAATCGGGTGCGCTGAAACCGTCAATTTATCCTTTTGGAATTTTATCGCAGAAACTCGGAGTTCCGCCGCAAAAAATTCTTTACGTGGGGAACAGCGTCAGGTACGACGTTCAGGGCGCAAACAACGCAGGCATGAAAAGCGCATTCATCGTTACGGGCTTAAAAAAAATCTGGAGCCGCGGATGCAGTGAAGCCGACATTTCTTTTAAAAATTATCGCCAGTTGCAGAAAATTGTGCTAGAATGGGCGAACGCAAAAAATCGTTAAAAAAATTTTGGGTGGGAAATAAAAAGTGGGTATTATAATCGCAATCATTATCGCTGTTGTTGTGTCGTCGTTTGTTTCCGTGGTGATTCATCAACTTGGCAAAAATGAAAATTCCATGGAAAGCATTAAGCGTTATGCGAACCGCCGCCAGTCGGAATTTGACAATTATTTTTTGACGAAAATGCAGGAACTGGAAAATCGTTCCAACGAATTAAAATCCACCGAAATCGAAACCAAGGCCGCCATTCAGCGAATGCAGATGCAGATGGACGAATGCAAGTCGACCGCACAGAATTTTATTGAACCCATCGAAAACATCAACGGAATTCAGGACAAAATCAGCGCGTACGACAACGTCATAAAAAATCTCATGGAAATGACTGAATCCGTGGAAGCAAATCTGGAAACGGTAAAAAAAGAATCGTCGCTTGTGGACAGGGTAAATTCAAAACTTTTAAAGCAGGACGCCATCGCCGATTCCATTCAAAAAAAAATCGAAGAAACTGCGCGAAATTTTGCAATCACCAACGCTGCCCAGTTAAAATCCATCGGCAACGATTTGCTCACCCAGTACGAAGAGCGCGCTGAAAAAATCAACGAGTCCACGGAAAAAGCCACGAAGCAGAACGAAGCCATCATGCTGAAAATTGAAAACGACATTCGTGAAGCATATTCCGCGGCAATGCAGAACGCAAAAAATCTGGAAGACGAATCTTTTGAAAGTCTCGCGGAAAAATCCAGGGAGCGTGAAGCACGATGCATGGAAGAACTCCGGCAGCAGCAGACGCAGATCATCGGAATCATCGACACGCGGATTGACGACAACAAAAATTTTCTGGACGAACGGACGGCGCAGTTTGAAGAAAATTTGCGTGAAAAATTAAATTCGTTCGAGGGCGACTTCAACGGAAAAATCGACAAAGTAAAGGAAATGATTCAGGAGCACGCTTCTGCCATCGACGAAAACTGGACGCGAAAAATGGAAACGCTGGAGCAGGCAATGGAAGAGCGCGCAAAAGATTTCGATACCATGCTGGGCGATTCCGATTCAGAAATCCACGCGAAAATCGACGAAGCGGTGGAAAATGCAGCGTTACGAATGGAAGAAACTGCGCAGAATTTTGAAACGGATTACGCTGAAAAATTTAAGGAACTTTCTGAACGGCTGGAATCTTCCGCGGAAAAAACTGAAGACGATTTTGCCACGCGGATTTCGGACATGGAAGAAAAAGTTTCA
>CAZACA010000215.1:0-2546 GCA_964483515.1 uncultured Treponema sp. | reverse complement strand
TTCCGCGGAATTTTCTGATGACGAATTTTCTGCCGAACCGATTTTTTCTTTCAGCACGGAAATTGATTCGTCGTCAGGAAATTTTTCGTTCAGCAGGGAAAAAATTTCTTTTGCATCGCCGATTTTTTTTTCCGCCAGAAGGACGCCCGCCAAATTTTTCATGGCAGAAGCGTCGTCAGTTTCAGAGAGAATTTCGCGGTAAATTTTTTCAGCAGAAACCAGATCGCCCTGCATTGCACAGATGTACGCCAGGGATTTTTTCAGCGAAGAATTTTTTTCGTCAGACTGCAAAAGCGTTTCAAAGGAATCCTTTGCCTTGTCCCAGTTTTTTAAATAAACGTTGCAGAGCGCAATTTCGTAAAAAGCGTATCGGCCCGATTTTTCGTCGTCCAGAACTTTTTCAAAATATGAAATCGCCTTTTCGTATTTTCCGAGTTCCTTATATTCCGTGGCGATGGAAAAATATTCTTCGGCGATGTTCCGCTCAACGATTTTTTTTTCGCCCCAAATTCCGCCCGTAGTACTGCATCCGCAGAAAAAGAAAGAAGCAAAAATCAGCGCGGAAAATTTTTTCATTTTATTTTTTGACGGATTCTTCCACAACTTGATCGTCCACCACTTTGTAATGCTTTCCGGTTATGGGATCGCGGGAAAACATGGAAACGATTTGCGACGCAGTAACTTCCACGCCCGAAAGTTTCAGCGTTTTTTCGTCAGTCTGCGCCACTTCTCCGCCCGTCATGGCAAAAGAAAGCGCAAGCAGCGACCGCAACGCCACCACGCTCCGTTTTTCAGTAAGGCGGATGAAAAAAGTCAGATCGTATTTTTCGGAATAAACGTCAGGATTTTTTTTGTCGGCAACGTAGGAAAGTGTTCCGTAAATGCATTCCGTGCCCGCGTTGATGGACTGCCCGATTAAACTGCGTAAATATTGCCCCGGACGCGAAATAAAAAATTTTATGTCGTCACCTGAACCGGAAATCCACCGGTTGCATTCAGTGTCTTCTGCTTCAGAAAGCGCGGCGAAATTTTTAAGAAGCGGCTCCACGTCCTGTCCTGCACAGACCAAATCCTGCGGACAGAGCGCCATCTGAAAGGACGAAGCGGAATTTTCGTATTTGTCGAAGGAAAACGATCCGACTTTTTCCGCGGATTTTTCCCAGCCGTTTTTTTTCGTCAGCGCAGAATTTACGGCGATTTTCGGAACGTTCGTGTCGGAAACCATCTGCATACGGCTTCTGTCTTCCACCGTACCGAGACCCGCGTAAAGAATTTCAGTCCGCTCGGCAAGGGAAAGCGCATTTTTTTCAGAAAGCCCCGAAATCCGCGCAGAAAGCAGACGCGAAACCAGTTCCTTGTGTCTGGACGCAGGCAGCCCCAGATAAATGCTCGAATCGTTGTCCAGAACCGAAAGCATGTCCACGGAAATTTCTTCCACGCCGGAAGATTTGCACGACCAGAACAGAACCGAAGAAAAAATCAGTGCACCAAAAAAAATTTTCGCCGAATTTTTCATTGCGTCTCCTGCACTTTTTTTACCGCGGCAATCCATTTTTCGCCGTCAGATTCGATTTCAGTGCCGGACAAATTTTCAGTCCACACCGATTTTTCAGCCAGCGTTTCGCCTGCAATAAAATCCGCGAATTTTTCAAAAGCGCTTTTCAGCACGCTTCCGCCCGAAACTGAAAGGCAGATTCTGTCCGTAACTTCAAAGCCGCTTTCCTTCCGCAAATTCTGAATTCCGCGAACCAGGTCACGCGCATAGCCTTCTTTTTTCAGGTCATCGGTGATTTTTGTGTCCAGTCCGACCGTCAGCGTTCCGTCGTTCAGAACCTTTAAATCTTCCTTTTCAAATCGTTCAATCAGGACATTTTCCGTGTCCAGAAGAATTTCGCTTCCGTCCACATCAAGGGGAACTTTTTTTCCTTCAAGAATTTCACTGATTTTTTCCGCGGAAAGTTTTTCGATTTCTGCCGCAGCGATTTTCATTTTTGCGCCCAGCTGCTTTCCCAGAACGCGGAACGAAGCCTTTGCACGGTACTCCACCAGTTCGTCTTCGCGGTCATGAAAAACAACCTGCTTTACGTTCAGTTCTTCGGCGATTGTATTCTGCATTTCGGACAGAACTTTTTTTTCGTCGGAATTTCGCGTAACCAGCGCAACACCTGCAAGGGGCTGACGATTTTTTATGTTGAACTGATTCCGCAGGCTTCGGCCCATGGAAACGGCTTTCTGAACGCTCGCCATTTTAAATTCCAGGTTTTCGTCGCGGAATTTTTCGTCGTAAACAGGAAAATCCATCAGGTGAACGGATTCCCTGTCGTCTGCGGTTTTTAAATTCTGCCAGATTTCTTCGGTTAAAAACGGAATGAAGGGACTTGCAGTGAGGGCAAAAGTTTTGAGCGCGGAATAAAGTGCGCCGTATGCTTCCATTTTGTCGCTGTCGTTGCCCGATTTCCAGAATCGCCGTCGGTTTCTGCGGATGTACCAGTTGTTTATCTGGTCGATGAACGAAAGCATGGGGTCGATGGCTGCACTTAAATCGT
>CAZACA010000214.1:0-2558 GCA_964483515.1 uncultured Treponema sp. | reverse complement strand
GGGAATTTCCTCAACAAAGTTCCTGCGCCAGCGATTCCAGCTGCGATTCGTTTTCCGCGGATAAAGCGGATTTTATGGTAACGGTGGTTTCCGCGAACGAAAGATTTTTGCACGGCTCCAGAATTTTTTTCATGGTGCGCGCAGACGCAGGTGCCCAGCTTCCGTTTTCAATGAATGCAATTTTTCTGTTCTGAAAATTCCGTTCCACAAGCATATTTAAAAGATTTTTCATGGCAGGAAACATTTCCGTGTTGTACGTTACCGAAGCAAAAACTACGCGGCTGTATTTAAACGAATTTTCCACGCATTCAGAAATGTCTTCGCGGCACAAATCGGCAATTTCAACTTTTACATTTTTTTCGCGCAATTTTTCCGCAAGAATTTCCGCCGCCTTTTTTGTGTGTCCGTAAACCGAAGCATATGCAATGAAAACTCCGTCCCTTTCCGCGGAATACGATGACCAGATGTCGTAAAGTTTCATGCAGTGCGCCACGTCAAAAATTACGGGCCCGTGAAGCGGACAGATTGCAGAAATTTCCAGCGACGAAATTTTTTTCAGCACGGACTGAACCTGTGCGCCGTATTTTCCCACGATGCCGAAATAATATCGCGCCGCCTCGCAGTCCCATTCTTCGTCCGTATCGTTTGCGCCGAATTTTCCGAATGCATCCGCCGAAAAAATCAGTTTATCCTTTGAATCGTAAGTCATCATAACTTCGGGCCAGTGAACCATGGGAGCGGTTAAAAAAGTCAGCGTGCGGTTTCCCAGATCCAGCGTGGAATTTTCCGCAGCAACAATCCGACGGTCAGCAAAATCAGTTCCGAAAAACTGCGAAATCATTTTGAATGCAGCGGCCGTGGCAACGATTTTCGCGTCCGGATTTTTTTCCATGAATTTAAAAATTCCTGCCGAATGATCCGGTTCCATGTGCGAAACGATCAAGTAGTCGATTTTTTTTCCGCCGGAATTTTTTTCCAGATTCAGAAGCCATTCGTCCACGAATTTTTCATCCACGGAATCCAGAACTGCAATTTTTCCGCCGTCCACCAGATAGGAATTGTACGCCATTCCCTCCGGCACAGGGTACTGCCCTTCAAACAAATCCAGATTGCGGTCGTTCACACCCACGAATTTTACGCTGTCAGAAATTTTCATAAAGCCCTCGCAAAAAAAATATTTCTACGGATTATAATTTTTTTCATGCGCCTTGCAAAGGGAATTTTTTTTCATAATCATTTTTTGATTCCGTATTTTATCTGTAAAATTGATTTTTTCCGGAAAGGACGCAGAACACGTTTTGCAGCTGATTTTACGGCACGTTTAAGAAGAAAAAAATTCCTGCCGTTGATTCCGATTTTTTTAAGCGACGATTTTACGATGCATTGGAGTGACGGAGAATTCTTTTGCCCCCCCCCCCACATTAACAAAAACAGGTTCAGCCGTGACAAAACTGTCTTTTCGCGAATTCCATATGTCGAATAAAATTCCCCATTCGCATATGGAACGCATATAAATCATTTTTTCGTGCATTTCCTCGAACAGCGGAATTTGATTTTTTTCCACAATGAACCCGCCGAAACACTTTTCGATTTCCTTAAATTTTTTGAAAATTCCTTCCTGAACTTTTTCAATGTACAGATTGTATTCTGTTACCGCTTCATCATTCTGCAAAACCGGATTCAGTGCAGAATCATAGCCTACAGTTTTTCCGTGGCTCGCAGTCAAAATATATTCGTAGTAAAACGAATCCAGCCGAAAAACGTCGCTTGCCGAACAGTCACGGTGAGTCGTCAAATCGAAAAGCACGCCGGATTTTTGATTTTCTTCCGAAAAATTTCCGAAGCCCGAAAACCCTAAATAAATTCCTTCCACGCAAATTTTTCCGCCGAAAATTTTAAAAATATTGTCCTGCATGGAACCTTTCCAGCCCACGTCCACCAGATGAATTTTTGATTTTCCGTCCCAACCGGTTTTCTTTAAATAATTTTTGAAATTTGCGTTCTGCTGTTTTCGCTTTGAATCATAAATCGAAATAAAATTTTCGTTGCGTTTCAATTCTGAAAATTCCCTGCTGTTTTTAAAATCGAAAATTACTTTGTGAATTTCTTTCGCGCCGATTTTTTCGATTTCGTCATCGTCCAGGCAAATCGCCTTGAAAAAAGAATGCATTGAAAAATCGTCGTACTGCCTGAAAATTATATTGAAATTTTCTTTGTCCAGATTTTCCAGCGAAGGAAGAAGCGTAGAATTTCTCGATGCATAAAAATATTCCGTCCGGATTTTCCGCGGCTCTGATAAAAGAAATTCGTCGAAAAGTTTTTTTAAAAATTCGCCTTCACGCGACAAAAAGAAAAGCGTCCGGATTTTTTCGTGGATGCATTTTTCGTAAAGCGAACTGCAAAACAGATAAAGCGAAAAAGCGTAATTTGAAAACGGATTTTTCATTTTGAAAATAGTTTGAAATTTTTGTCTTAACGCTCGGTTTCCGCAAAAATCGTCATGCATTTTTTTGTAGCGCGCACGCTGTTTTCTGTTCACGGAAATTTTTGCATTCATT
>CAZACA010000213.1:1410-2558 GCA_964483515.1 uncultured Treponema sp. | reverse complement strand
ACTTGCGGCGAAAAAAAATGTATCGGTTTTACCATGACGCACATACAGAAAATTTTCATTGCAAATTTGCGCTACTACAGGACCCGCGCGGGATTTTCACAGCTTGCTTTTGCGGAAAAAATCGGGCTGAGCCAGAATTATCTGAACGCCGTGGAAAACGGAAAAAATTTTCCTTCCGTGGAAATTCTGCAAAAAATCACCGAAGAATTAAAAATTTTGCCTTACGAACTTTTTCTTGAATCCGCCGAAAAAAATGCGGACAAAAATTCCACCGAATCCAGCCAGAAAATTTCCGCACTGAAACAAAAAATCTGCGCGCTTTTTGACGAATTTTCCTGAATCCGCGGAATTTCCGCTTACAAACAATCGTTCGTTTTTTTGAAATTTTTTCCTTTACAAATGATTTTTGCAGGTGTAGAATGGCTAACGAAAGGTAGTTATATGTCTGAAAAAATTTCCAGAGAATCAATCATCAGGTCGCTTCTGAATTCAGCGTTTTACAAGTCGGCGGAGGGCACAAGTCTTTCGGACATCGCGGATTCCCTTGGCGTAAAAAAGGCGTCGCTCTACAACCATTTCGGAAGTCGGGACGATATCATGGCAAAAACTGTTTCATCCTGCGAAAATTACCTTAACGAACTTTCGTTAATTCCGTCGGAAATTCAGTCCGTCGCGCAAAAATATCCGGTTGCCACGGTTTTTAAAGGAATCGTCAGCCGCTGGATTAAACTGCACGAAAAAAATCCGCTTTTTCAAATTTATACTTTTGTGGAAAGCCGGAAATATTTCGACCAGAATGCCGCGGAAATCGTACGGAAGCAGAACGAACGTCTGGTAGCGCAAACTGAAATCGTGCTGGAATCGCTTTTCAGCCTGAACAAAATTTCCGTGAAAAAAGAAAAAATTCATCCGGTTGCAGTCTGGTTTTGTGCCGGAATGAACGACATCATGAGCTGCCATCTGCTTTCGCGCAAACGACTGGTAGTTGAAAATCCTGAATCCGGCGACGGTGAACTTTTTACGCTTCAGAGCGACGACGAAAAAATCGAAAAAATCAACGTGCTTGTGGAAGAATTCTGCAATTTAATCGACGCGGAAAATTAAATGATGAACGCAAGAATTCCGCAAATCGACCAGGAGCATCTTTT
>CAZACA010000213.1:0-1310 GCA_964483515.1 uncultured Treponema sp. | reverse complement strand
TAAAGCGTCTGGTAAAATTCAGCGAAACCATGGAAAAACTGAAAATGTTCGGCGAGCAGCTGAAGGAAAAATACGGCGGAGAAGAATGGTTTTGCGATTCGTCATTGCACGAAATGATTCTGTCGCTGAAGAAAAAAATGGAAACTGATTCCATTCAGGTGAACGAAAAAATCCGGATGCGCCTGGAAAAATTTTCACGCCCCATGAAAAGCGAAGAAAAACTTTTCCGCAAATTTCCCACCATGTCCAGCGTGGAATATAAACTGCCCGTGGAACACATCCGCGAAACCATAAAGGAACGGATACGCGCAAAAAAAGCTGAACGCGCACAAAAAAAATAAAGGCCGGAAAAACCGACCTTAAACGGGGTACGCTGATTTTTTTGCGTCCGCTACGATTGCAGAACGCTTACAGAAATTTTTCCTTCCGTGGAAGTAAACACGATTTGAATGGGACCCGCGAGTTTTATTGTTTTCGGAATGCTGCCCGAAAGTTCAGTTCCGTATTTCGCCTGGATTCCGGTGACCGTCGTCTGGCAGGAAGTTTTTCCCACCGAAAGTTCCGCTTCGCTTCCGTCCGCAGGAATTTCTTCCGCCGATGAAAACCAGTAGCCTGATGCGCCGCCCAGCGTGAACGTAAATTCCGTGATTTCGCTTCCTGCATCCGCCGAAATTTTGTCCGCGTTTTTCAGTTCGCCGTCCAGCACCACAAGCGCCGTGTAAGATTTTCCGTCCGCCGAAATCTGCCAGTCCAGAACTTCATCCTTGACGAAACTGCAGTCGAAATCTAGAATCCCGTAACGCGTGTGGTAAAAAGATGCCGCACTGCTTCCGCCTGTTTCGGGTTTGTCCGGAGTCGAGGAACCGCCGCTTCCTGCATTGTCGCTGGAACTGTCATTGCCGGAGTCGTCGGAATCCGTTTCGGTATTGTCGCCGTCGTTTCCAGTGCTTTCTTCCGGAACAGGCACCCTTACTTCCGATTCTGCGCCGTCCGAATGATCGTCCACTGCGCAACCGAAAAAAAACAGCGCCGCCATCAGCGCCAGAATTCCCGCACTTTTTTTCAAGACCATTTTCATAAATTGCTCCTTGTTTTTTTCAATCGTACCTCCGTTTTACAAAAAGTAATCAATGGATTCGCGCAAGTCAAATTTCCGCCGAATGATTTTTTTTCGCGCGGAACGAATTCATTTTTTTTGAACACGCAGATTTTTTTCGCGAGTGAATCGTTTTTTTTTGCACGCAATTTTTTTTCTCGCGGGACGAATCGATTTTTTTTTGCACAGAATTTTTTTTTCTCGCGAAACGGAT
>CAZACA010000212.1:0-2575 GCA_964483515.1 uncultured Treponema sp. | reverse complement strand
ATTTCTTCATAAAAAATTATCCTGATGCAATAAAAATCGTGGAAGTCCTTGAAACGAAAAAAATCAGCGATTTTCACTTCGATTATGTTTTTTATCCGCGGCCATACGAAATTTGGCTTCCTCCCGAACTCAGGGCGCACAACGTAATGAAATTTGCAAGATGCTGCTACATTCCCTACGGACTGAAAAGCAACGGAAACGACTGGAATTTGATTTCGCGGGATTTTGCACGAAGCATTCACACTTTTTTTGCCAGCAGTCAGTACGAAGTTCAGGACATGGAAAAATGTTTCAGCAGGTACTACAAAAACGGCGCAAACAGATGCGTATTTTTGGGTTATCCGCAGGTGCAGAGTGCCATGAAAGCCGTCAGCACGAAGCAGCCGAAACCGGGCATTTTATGGACTCCGCGGTGGACTTACGATTCCGTAGTTGGCGGAAGTCATTTTTTTGAGTACAGGGATTCGTTTCTGGAACTGGCGAAAAAGCACACGGAATGCAGATGGTCGGTTCGTCCTCATCCGCTGATGTTTGAAAATTTTATCGGCAACGGAACCATGACAAAGGAAGAAGTGGCGGAATTTAAGGCGGAACTTTCGCGGAACGGAATTTTTCTGGACGATGCTTCGGACGCCGTAGAAAAAATTTTTTGCTCGACGGATGTTCTCATAACGGATTTTTCTTCGATTATGGGGCCGTTCTTCGTAATGAAAAAGCCGATTATTTATTGCGTTCAGAACGGAATTCAGATTTCTACGCTCTGGGAAAAACTGGTGCAGGGAATGTACGTGGCGCAAAATTGGGAGCAGGTGCAGAAACATCTGGAAGACATTTTGTCAGGCAACGATTACATGAAAGAAAAGCGCGAAAAAATTTTCAGCGAAGAATTTGCGTTTTATAAAAACGACGTCAACAAACAGATTGCAGGATACATTTTGCACGACGCCGGCATAAAAAATCAGTAAAAAGCACGATTTTACCGCGTACTACAGGGAGACGGAAAAATGAAAAATATTGCGCTGATAATTGCAGGAGGAAGCGGAAGCCGGATGGGGCAGGACATTCCCAAGCAGTTTCTGAACGTTTACGACAAGCCGGTTCTGGTATACACGCTGGAATCCTTTCAGAATCATCCGCAAATCGACGAAATCGAAGTGGTCTGCATTGACGGCTGGCATGACATTCTGCGGGCATATGCGCGGCAGTTCAACATCAGCAAATTAAAGTGGATTGTTTCAGGCGGAAAAACGGGGCAGGAATCCATACGGAACGGCGTGTTCAATCTGGAAGGAAAAATCGGCGAAAACGACAACGTAATCATTCACGACGGAATTCGACCGCTGGTCAGTGCAGAAATAATTTCGGATTGTATCGTAAAAACAAACGAATTAGGAAATGCTACTGCCTGCATTCCCTGCGCCGAAGCCATGATTGAAACTGAAGACGGAAAATCATCGGAAGGAAGTTATCCGCGGCAAAAACTGAAACGAACGCAGACTCCACAGGGATTTAAATTGGGCGAGTTGCTCAGTCTGCATAAAGAAGCGGAAGAAAAAGGAATCGAAAATTCCGTGGCGTCATGCACGCTGATGATTGAACTGGGGCGAAAAGTTTATTTTTCCCTCGGCTCGGAAAAAAATATCAAACTGACTACCGTGGAAGACATCGACATTTTTAAGGCGCTTCTTACTTCCAGGCGGTCGGAGTGGCTCAAGTGAAATATTCGGAAAAATATTTTGAAAGCCTTCGGAAGGTTTTGCAAAAAAATCCGTGCATAAAAGATTTGTGCGGTTCGTCGGTTTTTATTACCGGTGCGTCGGGATTGATTTGTTCGGCAGTGGCGGATTTGCTTTTTCTGCTGAATGACGAAAGCAGCGCGAAGATAAAAATTTTTCTTGGCGGGCGGAACAAAAATCGCATTGAAAAACGTTTTTCCCTTTACGCTGAAAATTCGCGATGGTTTTTCGTTCCGTACGATGCAACCCTTTCCGCGGAATTTTCCATTCAGCCTGATTTTATCGTGCACGGTGCAAGCAATTCGTCGCCTGAAATTTTCGGCAGGGAACCGGTGGAAACAATGCTTGCAAATATCGTCGGTCTGGATTCGCTTTTTCGTCTGGCGGTGAAGTCGAAATCAAGGCGGCTTTTGTATGTTTCTTCCAGCGAAATTTACGGGCAGAAAAAATCAGCAGAACCTTATCGCGAAAACGACCTGGGATTTGTGGACATTTTGAATCCGCGTGCGTGCTATCCGTCATCAAAGCGTGCGGCAGAAACTTTGTGTGCTTCATACGCAAAGGAATTCGGCGCGGATTTTGTAATTGTCCGTCCTGGTCATGTTTACGGTCCGGGGTTCACGGAATCGGATTCAAGGCTTTCGTCGGAATTTGTGCGGAATGTCCTTGCAGGAAAATCGAATGAAATGAAAACGCCGGGACTTCAAATGCGCAGTTATTGTCATTCTGCGGATTGTGCCACGGCGATTCTGACGGTTCTTTTGAAAGGCGAAAGCAAAAACGCGTACAACATTTCAAATCCCCGTTCGGTTGTTACGATAAAAAATTTTGCAGAATGT
>CAZACA010000211.1:0-2580 GCA_964483515.1 uncultured Treponema sp. | reverse complement strand
GCGCACCCGGATTCAGCACGAGAGTTCCGCCGATTTTTCCAAGTCCTGCGCTTTCGTGAATGTGGCCCGAAATTACTGCAAGCGGTTTAAAGTCATCAATAAATTTTTTTAAGTTTTCGCTTCCCACGTGGATTCCGCCGTTAATCATGTCGCACGGAGAATCTTTTGGCGGATTGTGGCTGATGACGATTAAATTTTCCCATTCCCGTTCGCCCTGTTCCGTGACGATTTTTAAATCGCTGATGAGTTCGTCGTCAGTCCGTTCGTTGGGAGTTTCGCCCGTGAATTTGCTTCCGCCGCCGCTTCCCGCAAAACAAAGTCCTTCGTGATAAACGAGCTGCTTTTCCACGGAAATGTCGCGCGATTCGGTTTCGGCAATGAACGACGGATTGTCGCAGTTTCCGATGACCGAAAAAATCGTGTCGTGTTTTTTGCACAACGCTTCCAGTGCAGGCAGTCCCGTTTCTTCTTTAAAGCATTCCGCAAAGTCGCCGGCAAAAATTACTCCGTCCGCGGATTTGAACTGTTCGTCCAGTTTGTTCAGGTTTTCGATTTTTCCGTGCAAGTCGGAAATTACAAGAAATTTCATTTTTCCTCCAGAATGATTCGATTTTGATTCAGGCGAAATTTTACAGCGCCGAAAGAATTTTTTTCAGCGACTGCATCTGTTCCGCCGTGCCGATTGTAATGCGCACAAAGTCGCCGATTCCTGCCGTGTCAAAGTGCCGGATCAGTACGCCGGAATTTTTTGCCGCTTCGTAAATTTCTTTGCCGCTCCGTCCGATTTTTTTCGCGAACACAAAATTCGTTCTGCTTTCAATTACGAACCAGTTTTTTTCCCGCAGAAATTTTGTAAAGTCGTTTCGTTCCGCGGAAATTTTTTTTGCGTTTTCCATGTAGTACGAAAAATTTCTGCACGTGGCGATTCCGGCTGTCTGCGTTAAAAAATCCACGGGAAAATGATTGAATGAATTTTTTACGGTGAAGAGCGCGGAAATAATTTTCGGATTTGCAACGACGAAACCCAGGCGCATTCCTGCAAACGAAAGGCTTTTGCTGAACGTGCGGACGATTACAAGATTTTCGTGCGTCTTTAAAAGCGGAATGCAGCTTTCTTCGCCAAAATCAGCGTAGGCTTCGTCCACAACAAAAATTTTGTCGCGGGGAGAATTTTTTATCATGGCGTCGATTTCGTTCCGCGTCATGGCGATTCCCGTGGGCGCATTCGGATTGGCTAAAATCGTGGCGCTTTTTGTCCGGGCGGATTCAGCAGTCATTTTTTCCGCGTCGATTTTCCAGTCGGATTTCAGCGGAATTTTGTTCATGGGAATTCCGTAGAATCCGCAGTAAACGGGATAAAAACTGTAAGTGAATTCGGGCAGAACAAGCGGACGGTCGCCGTCAAAAAAAGTGTAAAAAACGAAACTCAAAACTTCGTCGCTTCCGTTTCCGCAAAAAATCATGTCCCGCGAAATTTCAAAAGGAAGTTCGCGCCTTGCATTTTCAGCGTTGCAAAAAACTCCGCCAGTCCGGTTCAGCATTCCGGCGATTTCGTCACGAAGTTCCGCGGAATCAGGGTCGGGATAAAGTCCGATTTTTTCAGCGTGCAGGGAAAGTGCATTTTTTATTTCGTCCACAACTTCCCTGCACGGCGGATACGGATTTTCGTTTGCGTTCAGTTTGATGTATTCGCGGTCGGTGGGTTGCTCGCCCGGAACGTACGGATGTAAATTTTCAAGTCGTTTTGAAAGCATTTTTTTCCTCGTGGATTTTTTGACGATTCTAATGAAATGCCCGGAGATTTTCAATTTTGTTTTTGTTCGATTTTTTTTTCATGATGATTTTTTTTGTTCGCGGAAAAATTCAGAAATTCGTTCTGCAAAATTTCAATGCATTTTGTAAAAGCGGAATTTTTTTTTGTCACGCAAATTTTTTAAAAATCAGTCGCTTTATATTCTGAAAAAAAAATAATAGAATCCCTGCGATGAACGACATTCCTTTTCCCACGAAACGACGGCTTGTTCTTCTGGAACGGCTTCTGGCGCATTGCACGGACGAAACGATTACTTCTCAGGAAATTTCGCATCTTACGGGCTGGAGCACTTCGGTAATCCGCCGGGACATTGCACTGCTGAAAATTAACTGTGGCGCACCGAACGGTTACAAGACGAAAATTCTCCGCGATTTTCTGGGAAAACTTTTCTGCGAAAAAAAAGAAAGCCTGGGCTGCTGCATTGTCGGGCTGGGACGGATGGGTCAGGTGCTTCTGGAAACGCCGGAACTTTTTGATTCGCCTTTTAAAATCGTTGCAGGATTCGATTCCAGCGTGAACAAAACTGAAGTGCTCAGTTCGTCTTTTCCGCTTCACCCTACCACGCTGATGAAAAAAATTATCCGCGAAGAAAAAATCGAGTACGCAATTCTGACCGTTTCCTCCGAAGAAGCGCAGGGCATGACGAATGACCTGGTGGACTGCGGAATCCGTGGAATCGTGAACTACACGCCGCGGGTTTTAAAAGTTCCGCCGAAAGTTTCCGTGGAAAACGTAAGCCTTTTAACCGCACTGGAAATTTTAGCAAT
>CAZACA010000210.1:0-2600 GCA_964483515.1 uncultured Treponema sp. | reverse complement strand
AATTTTTCTGCATATTTTTTCCCGCTGAAATTCTTCGCAAAATTTTCGTTCAAATTTTTTCTCGCTGAAATTTCTCCGCGAATTTTTCATGCATTTTTTTCCCGCTGAAATTCATCGCCAAATTTTCGTGCAAATTTTTTCTCGCTGAAATTTCGCCGCGAAATTTTCATGCATTTTTTTCCCGCTGAAATTCATCGCCAAATTTCCGTGCAAATTTTTTCTCGCTGAAATTCTGTCGCGGATTTTTTTTATTGGCTGTTGAGGTTCTGCCAGTAGTACGCGGGATATTTTATTTTCGGTTCAAGTGCTTTTTGCAAAACCGGCGGAATGGTTCCGTTTGCCGAAAGTGAATTTTCAATTTTTTGCGCGGCGCCAATCAGTTCTTCCCAAAAAGTATATTCCTTCTGAAAGCGAAATTCTTCCACGTCGTAATCCGCGAAATCAAATTCTTTTCTGTCCATGGCATCCACCAGATCGTCCAGCGAACCGATGGCATCAATCAGTCCGTTTTCTTTTGCCTGCTTTGCCGTGTAAATTCTTCCGTCAGCCAGTTCGTAAATTTTTTCCCGCGGAAGTCCACGCGCTTCCTGAACGATGTCCACAAACTGTTCGTAGCATTCGTCGGAAATGTCCTGCATGATTTTTTTCTGTTCGTCGGTAATCGGTTCGAGAACGCCGCCCATAAGTTTGTTCCGCCCTGAATGAATCGGTACGCTTTTTATTCCGATTTTTTCCATGAGTTCCGTGAAGTCGTTCAGCTGACCGAAAATTACGCCGATGCATCCCGTGAGCGAATTCCGGTTTGCCATGATGAAGTCGCCTGCACAGCCCAGATAATATCCGCCGCTCGCTGCTTCTCCTGCAAAGTACGAATAAACCGGCCGCTTCGTTTCTTTTTTGTAATCCATGAGCGCAAGATAAACTTCGTCCGTTTCGTAAACTGAACCGCCCGGCGAATCCACGTACAAAATTATTCCGCAATTTTTTTCGTCGTTTTTTATTTCATCGATTGTGGACAAAATCCATTCCTGATCGTACAAATCCGTGGCTGAAGAAATTGCGCCTTCCACGACGATTTTTGCGATGTAAAAATTTTTCGGTGCGAATTTTTTTTTGCCCGCGGAATTCAGCGGAAACGAATTTTTTTCGATTTTTTTGAATTCGCTTTTTTTGCCTTTCTGCGGAAGAAAAAATTTTCCGTTCCAGACCGATGCAGCGACCGCCGATAAAATTACCGCAGCAAAAATAATCGTGCCTTTTTTCACGCGCGAAATTTTTTTAAAAAAATTTTTCATGATTCACCTCGAAGAAAATCCGCCGGAGTCAGCACGCCGGTTTTAAACGCTTCTTCCTTTAAATAAAAATATGCATTCGTAAAAGTCATGGTTTCGTACGGAATGATCCAGAACTGCAAAATTCCCAGCGTAAAAATTGAAAGAATGTTCCAGCCCAGAAAACTCAGTGACAGCGCGAAAAGTTCAGCCTTGTGGTTTTGCGTAAGTTTTTTGCTGATGTTCATGGCGCGGGTTACCTTGATTTTTGGATTTTCAGCGATGACAAAAAACATCTGCGAATAGGAAAACGATTTTACGATTCCGGGAATGACAAAAAGAAAACTCCACAGCGTCGTCCACAATTCAAACCAGAGCAGCCCCAGCGTTCCCGATGCAAACGAAGAAAATCCGTCGATGAATTTTGCGAAAGAAATTTTTTCCGCGGAATTGTGCAGCGCAATAAAAATTTTTGTGTACGCAATCAGAATCGTTCCCAGCGAAAAAGCCTGCAAAAGCAGAATCACCGGCGTGCGTTCAGCGTGATGATCCGGATAAAAAATATCCATAAAAAGAATTGCAACCGCCAGAGAAATCAGCGTGGCAAAAACCGGCGTTTTCATTCTGCCTTTAAGTTGAATGAGTGCAGCATTTTTAAATTTTTTTCGCTCAAACATTTTTTTCTCCGTCTGAATTTTTTTCTGCCAAAAGTTCTGAATAATATTTCGGTTCCACGGCGGATTTTTTTATGCCGCATTTTTCAAGCAGAATAAAAAGTGCATTTTGAATCCGGCTGATTTTTTTTTCGTCCGCGGAATCTGAAAGAATTTCGATTTCGGCAAATTCGCCCAGCGGAGGAACGTCGCAAAGTTCGATGGTCGCCGGAAGAATTTCGCCTGAAGGAATTTTTACTGAAGTTTTGTAGCATTCGACTTTTTTGTGTTTTTTCAGCGCAACAAAAAATCCGTTGTCCGCAAAAAATTTTTCAAGCGGCGCAGGATCCGAAATTTCCGTTTCCAGTTCTTCGTTTACTTCGGTGGAAATTTCTTCCGCGGATTTCTGCATCTCCTTCCGCTTGTACGTTACGAAAAATTTTTTTTCCGTTCCGTTGAAAATTTCCCTGCGGATTCTGATTTTGTTTTTTTGACCGGCGGCGGAAGCAAAGTAAGTGTCGTCTTTTTCCAGCGTTCCGTGAAATTGCGCAAATTGCGAAAGATTTTTTTGAACAGCGATTTTGTCAGCAACGTGCGCCTTTAGTTCGATTTCGTTCATTGCGCAACTTTAGCACATTTGAACATTCGTGAAAAGAAAATTTAATCTGCAAAAAAA
>CAZACA010000209.1:0-2608 GCA_964483515.1 uncultured Treponema sp. | reverse complement strand
AACATTTTGCAATTCAACAAACCGATTTCCGCGGAAAAAAATGTCGCGGAATTTCAGCGCAAAAAAATTTGGTTGCAAAATTTCAGCGGGAAAAAAAATTGTCGTGGAATTTCTGCGTGAAAAATTTGGTTGCGAAATTTCAGTGCAAAAAAATTGTTGCGAAAATTCAGCGCAAAAAACGTCGTGGAATTTCAGTGAGAAGAAATTTGGTCGCGGAATTTCAGCGGAAAAAATCGTTGCAAAAATTCAGCGTGAAAAAATTCGTTTCGGAATTTCAGCGCAAAAAAATTGGTTGTAAAAATTCAGCGGGAAAAAATAAAAATTATTTTGAAAGATTTTCGGGGGACAGACCGAATTCTTCCGTGGGCTGATGATGCGCCGAGCCTTTCGGTTCAATGTGAATTACGATGTCGTAAATTTCGGGAATGCGTCGGCGGATTTCGGCTTCAACCTGTTCGCTGAGTTCGTGGGCTTCGTAAACTGAAAGCGTCGGTTCCACTTCAATGTCCAGGTCAACGTCGAAACTCGAAGCCATTCTGCGGATTCGTGCACGATGCGGATTTGAAACCTGCGGAACTGAAGCAACTGCGCCAAAAAGTTTCTGATAAAGCGATTTGTCCGCGTTGCCGTCCATGAGTTCCAGATTCATCTGCGCGAAAAGCTGCACTGCATTTTTTATCACCCAAAGTCCCACCAGAAACGCCACAACCGGATCGAGAACCGGCGACCTGAAAATTTTCGACAGCGCAAGTCCTGCAAGAACCGCCGCCGAAAGCATGATGTCGCTTTTCATATTCTGCGCGTTCGCCCTGATGATTTCGCTTTCAGAAATTTTTCCGTAGTAATTTTGTGTTGCAGCCAGAATCGATTTTCCGCCGATGGAAACGAGTGACGCAATAATCGCCAGCGAAGAAATTTCTTCCGAAAAATTATGCGTGAAAATTTTTTTCAGCGACGAAAGCACAATCTGTCCGCCCGCAAAACAGATGATGAAAGCCAGCACCATGGTCGCCGTTGTTTCCGCCCGCGCGTGTCCCCACGGATGTTCCCTGTCGCCCGGCTGCTCAATTATTCTGCTCACAAAAAGCGCCACCATCGCAATCAGCACGTCGGTGGAACTGTCGATTCCGTCGCCCACGATTGCAAGTGAATGTCCCGCCATGCCCAGAAAAATTTTCGCTGCCGCAAGAATCGCGTTTCCTGCAAGAGCCACAATTCCTGCGGTGCGAATGTAGTGCGCCTTGGATTTCTGCAAATTTTTTTCGCCGGATTTTTTTTCGTTTTTACGGTTCATTTCGCCACGATGTTTACGAGTTTGTCCTTTACGACGATTTCTTTTGCAATCACTTTTCCTTCAGTGAATTTTTTAAATCCCGAAGTCTGGTGCGCAAGATTTTTCAGCGTTTCGTCGTCGGTTCCGGGAGCGGCTTCAAATTTGTCCCGAAGTTTTCCGTTAATCATCACGACAATCTGCACTGAATCTTCCCTGCAAAATTCTTCGCTGAACTCAGGCCATTTTTCGTAAGCAAGGGAATTTTCGTGACCGAGTTTCTGCCAGAGTTCTTCACCCAGATGCGGCGCGTAAGGACTCAGCATCAAAACGAATCCTTCCCACATGGCTTTCGGCAGTTCCGCGAACCTGGACGCTTCGTTTATAAAAATCATCATCTGACTGATTGCCGTGTTGAAATTTAAATCCCGCGTGTCGTCGGTAACTTTTCGCACGGTTTTCGCGTAAGTTTTTCGCAGCGCCGATAAATTTTTGTCCGCGATTTTTCCCGTGATGTCAGTGCCGCTGAATTTTTTTTCGCTGATGTTCCAGACTTTTTCCAGAAACCGGTTTATGCCCACAAGTCCCTGAGTGTTCCATGGTTTTGAAACCGTCAGCGGTCCCATGAACATTTCGTACATCCGCACTGAATCCGCGCCGTAACTTTTTATCATTTCGTCAGGATTCACGACGTTTTTCAGCGACTTGGACATTTTTGCGATAATCTGTTCAACTTCTTCGCCCGTTGATTTTTCAAAAAATTTTCCGTTTTTTTCTTCAACTTCATCCGTGGGAACGAGCGTTTTATTTTTCCGCTGAAATGCAAACGACGTGATGAGCCCCTGATTTATCAGCCGGTGAAAAGGTTCCTTTGTGGAAACCGCGCCGATGTCGTACAGGACTTTGTGCCAGAATCGTGCGTACAGAAGATGAAGAACCGCGTGTTCCGCGCCGCCCACGTACAAATCCACGGGCATCCAGTATTTTTCTTTTTCCGCCGAACAGAATTCGTCCTGATTTTTCGGATCGAGATAGCGCAGATAATACCAGCACGAACCGCCCCATTGAGGCATGGTGTTCGTTTCGCGTTTCGCTTTTCCGCCGCAGGAAGGACACGTGCAGTTCACCCAGCTTTCGATTGCCGCCAGGGGACTTTCGCCTGTTCCGGTGGGCTGATACGATTTTACGTCGGGAAGTTTCAGCGGAAGGTCGCTTTCTTTCAACGGAACGCAGCCGCATTTTTCGCAGTGAACGAGTGGAATCGGTTCGCCCCAGTATCGCTGACGGCTGAAAATCCAGTCGCGCAATTTGTAATTTACTGCACGCACGCCGCATTTT
>CAZACA010000208.1:0-2629 GCA_964483515.1 uncultured Treponema sp. | reverse complement strand
TTTTCATTCGCTTTCTTTTTCCACGATGCTGATGTGCAAATCCTTTATGAGCTGATCGTCCACAAACGACGGGCATTCATCCATGGGCGACGAAGCAAGATTATTTTTTGGAAACGCAATTACTTCGTGAATGGAATCTTCGTGGCGCATGAGCATTACCAGTCGGTCGAGTCCAGGCGCAATTCCTCCGTGGGGCGGCGCACCGAATTTAAAGGCCTGCACTAAAAATCCGAAAGCCTTCTGCGCGCGTTCGTTGGAATATCCCGCGATTTTAAAAATCCGCTGCTGCAATGCCGGATCGTTTATACGCATACTTCCCGAAGCCAGTTCGTATCCGTTCAAAACCAGATCGTACAAATCGCCTTTTACTTCGCCCGGATTTTCTTCCAGCGTGTCCCAGTATTTTTTCTGCGGAAGGGTAAACATATGATGTTCCGTTTCCCAGTGATTTTCGTCTTCGTTCCAGGCAAAATACGGAAAGTCGATTATCCACGCAAAATGAAATTCGTCCGCGGGGTCGTACAGATTCAAATCTTTTCCCAGCTGCTTCCGAACCGCACCAAGAGCCACGCACGCCGTCTGCCATTTTTCGTCGCTTACAAAAAGAAGCAGGTCGTTTTTTTCCGCGCCAAGTTTCGTGCAGATTTCCGGTTCTTTTCCGGCAAAAAATTTTGAAATTCCGCCTTCAAATTTTCCGTCGCTGCCGATTTTCATCCATGCAAGGCCTTTCGCGTGATTTATTTTCGCCACGGCTTCCAGCGCTTCAATATTTTTTCTGCTGAATTTTTCCGCGGAATTTTTTACTACCAGTGCTTTCAGTCCGCTTCGTTTGTGCCGCTCGATTTTTTTGTCCGAATTCGCCGCGCCTGCCTTAAACGCACCAAAATCCGAAAGTTCCGCCATGAACGACGCATCCTGAATTTTCAGGCCGAAACGCAAATCCGGTTTGTCGCTTCCGTAAAAATCGAACGCATCTTCCCATTCCAGCCGCTCAAAATGTTCAGGCAAATCGAATCCCAGCGTTTTTTTGAAAACGTGGCGCATCATTTCTTCGGTGGTCTGCAAAACTTCTTCGCGGTCAGTGAAACTCATTTCCATGTCGATTTGGGTGAATTCCGGCTGACGGTCTCCCCGTGCATCTTCGTCACGATAACATCGCGCAATCTGAAAATATCTGTCGAATCCGCTGACCATCAGAAGCTGTTTGTAAAGCTGGGGACTCTGGGGAAGGGAATAGAATTTTCCCGGATGAACACGCGACGGCACAAGATAATCCCGCGCACCTTCAGGCGTAGATTTTATGAACGTAGGCGTTTCGATTTCCAGAAATCCTTTACCCGTCAGAAATTCCCGCACGGCAAAAGTTACTTCCGACCGCAGAATTATATTTTTTTGCATCGGTTCGCGGCGCAAATCCAGGTATCTGTATTTCAATCGCAAATCTTCGTTGGCAACTACAGGCGTTCCGTCTTTCTGCCGAACTTCTTCAATGCTGAAAGGAAGTTCCTGACTCGTCGTGAAAATTTCGATTTCGTCCGCTTCCACTTCGATTTCGCCCGTAGCCATCTGAGGGTTCACGTCCTTTTCGTTTCGCGCAGCAACTTTTCCCTTCACCGCAATGCAATATTCGCTTTTCAGCGATGACGCGATTTTTTTTACTTCTTCCGGTGAATTTTCGCCCGCGAGAACCTGAGTGATTCCGTATCTGTCCCGAAGGCTGATGAAAACGATTCCGCCCAAATTTCTGGAGCGGCTGACCCATCCGTTCAACACGACGATTTTTCCCACGTCGCCCTTGCGTAATCCGCCGCAAGTTACGGTTCGCTTAGTGCTTTCCATAGTGCGGCACATTCTAATGATTCGCCGAAATTTCCGCAACTAAATCGAAACGCACAGCGCGCCCGCCACAATAAAAATCACGCCGAAAATTTTTTTGCGCGAAATTTTTTCCTTCAGCACGAAATGCGACAGAATCATCGTCCAGACGTAAGTGAACGAAGTCAGCGGAAGGACTACGGAATAATCCAGAAAACGCAGAATCCATATGTTTGCCAGCGCCGAAATCACGTACAAAAATCCGCCTGCATAAAAATTCGGATTCACCGCCAGGGAAAAAATTCCGCGGGAAGTTGACGAAGCGCGTTTTAAAAAAAGTGAAGCAGTTGCACCCACAAGCGTCATAAAAAAAATGCAGACGTAAAAAATCATTCGTCACCTCCTGCAATCAGAAGTACGCCAAAAACGATTGTCGCCACGCCCGCGCATTTTAAAACCGTAATCCGTTCGTGCAGAATCACCGCCGCCAGAACGATGCTCAGAACGTAATTTAAACTGAGAACCGGCTGAAGCACCGAAAGTTTTCCGAACCGATAGGCCGTAATCATGGAAAGCGCACCGATTCCGTAAAATCCAAAACCCGCAGCCGCAAAAATCAGTCCGCGTTCCGCCGAAATTTTCCAGAGCAGCTGACCGAAGCAGACGCACAGGGAAGAAACCGCCATGAGCAGAATGCCCTTTTTATTTTTCCGAATCGACTGGAACATTTTTGCCTCCGCTAAAATTATAAAATGGTTTTGCGTTTTTTTCGATGAATTTAAATTTTCCAAAAAAATCCGCGTTCATTTTCTGC
>CAZACA010000207.1:0-2707 GCA_964483515.1 uncultured Treponema sp. | reverse complement strand
GCAGTTCCTCCGGCGTAAATCGTGCCGCAAAAAATTGTCTAAAAAAACAAATTGTGATACAATCGCGCAAATGATTTTCTGCGGAAAGTCAAAACCATTCGTGCAGGGTGCAAAATGAACAAAATCTTGGAAAAAAAGCAGCTTTCGGAAAGCGTATACTACATGAAATTCGAGGCGGCGGATATTGCCAGAAACCGGAAAGCGGGGCAGTTTTTAATTGTCCAGTACGACGACGACATGGGAGAGCGAATTCCTCTTACCATTGCAGATGCCAGCGCGGAAGAAGGCTGGGTTTCGATTGTTTTTCAGGCGGTGGGAGCGAGCACTTCAAAAATCGCGAAATTGAATCCGGGGGATTATCTGGCGGAAGTTCTGGGGCCCCTTGGAACTCCGTCAAAAATCGAAAAATACGATGCACCGGTTCTTTGCGTAGGCGGCGGAATCGGAACGGCACCGCTTTATCCCATCGTGCAGGCGCTGAAATCGGCAGGAAATAAAGTAATCGTTGTTATTTGTGCGCGAAACAAAGACCTTCTGATTTTTGTGGACGAAATGAAGCAGATTGCAGACGAAGTTATAATCATGACGGACGACGGAAGCGCGGGCAGAAAAGGCGTTTCAACCGTTCCCGTAGAAGAACTCTGTCAGTCGCAGGTTCCCCCCGCGGAAGTAATCGCCATTGGTCCGCCGATTATGATGAAATTCGTGTGCGCAACTACGGCAAAATACAACGTAAAAACAACCGTTTCGCTGAACACGATTATGATTGACGGAACGGGAATGTGCGGCGGATGCAGGGTAAGCGTGGGCGGAAAGACAAAATTCGTCTGCGTGGACGGACCGGATTTCGACGGTCATCAGGTGGACTGGAGCAATATGCTTATGCGCATGAAAAGTTTCAGGACGCAGGAAGACGAAGCCAAGCACAAATGCAACATCGGACTGAAATGATTCGCAAAGGAAAATAAAATGGAACACAAATCAAAAGACGAACTGATAAAAATCGCAAAAGACGAATACGAAAAAATCCGCGGAAAGGAACTTACGGCAAAAGACCGGGCAGCAATTCCGCAGATGGAAATGATTTCTGGCGAACCGCTTGTCCGTGCGCGGCAGATGACTGAAGTGGCGCTGGGCTATACAAAAGAACAGGCGATTGTAGAAGCGAACCGTTGCCTTCAGTGCAGGAATCAGCCGTGCGTTTCGGGTTGTCCTGTAAACGTTCAGATTCCGCAGTTTATTGCGCAGGTGGCGAAGGGCGAATTCAAGGCGGCGGTGGATATTATAAAGGAAACGAATCTTTTGCCGGCGATTTGCGGACGAGTCTGTCCTCAGGAAAAACAGTGTCAGGGTCAGTGCACCGTGGGAAAAATCTGCAAGGACGCGGAAAAATCCGTAAGCATCGGTCGTCTGGAACGGTTTGTGGCGGATTACGAGCGCGAAAATAATTTGACTTCAGTTCCGCAGGTGAAACCGTCTACCGGAAAAAAAGTCGCTGTAATCGGTTCAGGTCCGGCGGGATTAACCGTTGCGGCGGATTGTGCCAGGGCGGGTCATGACGTTACGGTTTTTGAAGCGTTTCATAAAGCGGGCGGCGTAATGGTCTACGGAATTCCCGAATTTCGTCTGCCGAAATCCATCGTTCAGGGCGAAGTGGAAAATCTCAAAAAAATGGGCGTAAAATTCCAGATGAGTTTTCTGGTGGGAAGGACGGCGTCTGTTCAGCAGATTTTAACGGAAAAAGGATTCGATGCGGCTTTTGTGGGAACGGGTGCCGGTCTGCCGAAATTCTTCGGAATTCCGGGCGAAAATTTCATCGGCGTGTTCAGTGCGAACGAATATCTGACGCGGGCAAATTTAATGAAAGCCTACGATACTGACCATGCGGACACTCCGTATTATCACGCGAAAAATGTCGTGGTTTGCGGCGGCGGAAACGTTGCAATGGATGCGGCTCGAATGGCGCTGCGTCTGGGTGCGGAAAAAGTTTTCGTCGTTTACCGTCGTTCCCGTGTGGAAATGCCTGCCCGTCGTGAAGAAGTTGACCACGCGGAAGAAGAAGGCGTTATCTTTAAATTTCTGGAAAATCCCGTGGAAATTCTTGGCGACGCGGAAACCGGAAAAGTTACCGGAATCAAGGCGCTTTCCTACGAACTGGGCGAACCTGACGAAAAAGGCAGACGGCGACCGGTGGAAATTAAGGGAAGCGAACACGAAATTCCGTGCGATGCGGTGATTGTGGCGCTGGGCAACAATTCAAATCCGCTGATTCCTGCAACGACTCCCGAAATTAAAACTGACGAACGCGGACACATTGCAGTGGACGAAAATCAGGCTACGAGCATGACGAAAGTCTGGGCGGGGGGCGACATTGTGCTGGGGGCTGCGACCGTAATTCTTGCCATGGGTGAAGGCAGAAAAGCGGCGGCCGGAATCAACGAGTACCTTGCCGGATAGTTCCGCGGAAAAAATAAAAATTCTTTTGAGCAGCCTTGGGTTTTCTGAGAAAATTCAGGGCTTTTTTTCTGTCAATCCGCAGAATTTGATTCGGTTAGACAAATACAATTTTTTGTGATATTCTTGGAAAACATTATGGGTATGAGAGAAATTTTTAAGGACGATGACAAAGTCCTTTCAGCGTTAATCGGCACTTACGCCTGCGTCGTGAAAGTTTCGCTAAGGGAAAACAAATTCAAGTTTCTGATTG
>CAZACA010000206.1:0-2726 GCA_964483515.1 uncultured Treponema sp. | reverse complement strand
ATTCTGCTGAACAAAATTTCGGCGAACAAAATTCTGCGAAACAAAAATTCGCTGAACAAAATTCGCTGAACAGAAATTCTGCGGAACAAAATTTCGGCGAACAAAATTCTGCTGAACGAAATTCTGCTGAACAAAATTCTGCTGAACAAAATTCGCTGAACAGAAATTCTGTGGAAGAAAATTTCGGCGAACAAAATTCGGCGAAACAAAATTCGGCGGTGAACAAAAAAATTTTCGTTGCGGAAACCTGCGAATATCAGCGGCACTTCATGGCGTTCTGTCCGAAAAAAATCGTGCTTACGAGCGTGGAAAGCGACCATCAGGATTTTTATCCGACTTTTGCGGACATTCAGAATGCGTTCGTGGATTACGCGTGCAAACTTCCTTCCGGCGGCGATTTGATTTTTTGTGCGGACGATCCGGGTGCGGCGGAAACTGCAAAAATCGTAATGCAGAAACGGCCCGACATAAATTTTATTCCTTACGGCGAAAAAGCGGAAGGCGATTTTAAAATCGTTTCATGCGGAATTTCCTGCGGCGAACAGAAATTTAAAATCGGAAATTCCGGTGAATTCGTTTTAAAAATTCCCGGACTGCACAACCAGAAAAATGCGGCGGCGGCGGTTGCTTTAGTTTCCGGGCTTTTAAAGGATGCAGGAAAAAATCCGCAGGAATATTCTGAAAAATTAAAAGTTGCGCTGAAAAAATTTTCTGGCGGAAAAAGACGAAGCGAAATCGTCGGACGCAAAAAAAATTCTTCCGGCGATGAAATAATTTTTATTGACGATTACGGTCATCATCCCACGGCGATAAAAACGACGCTTGAAGGCTACAGAAATTTTTACCGCGGTCACAAAATCGTGGTGGATTTCATGTCGCACACTTACACGCGGACGGCGGCGCTTCTGGAAGAATTTGCTGAAAGTTTTTCTTCGGCGGATTTCGTCGTCATAAATAAAATTTACGCGAGCGCAAGGGAAGACGTTTCGTCGGCAAAAGTAAGCGGAAAAATTCTTGCAGAAAAAACTTCGGCGCATCACAAAAATGTTTTTTACGCGGAAGAATTCGATGAAGCGGCGGAAAAAATTTTCAGCGAATTGCAGAAAAAATCCGGCGCGGAATTTTCGGACGGATACGTTTTCGTTACCATGGGCGCGGGCGACAACTGGAAAGTGGGCAAAATCGTAATGGAAAAATTTTCGGAGGGCAAAAAATGAACAGCATGACCGGCTACGGATTTCTGGAATCCATTGTGGACGGAACGCAGATTTCCGTGGAAATAAAATCGGTGAATTCGCGCTTTCTGGATTTGTCGGTGAATCTTCCGTCGTTTTTAAATCCGGTGGAAATGGAAATCAGGCGGATTGTCGGCGAGCGAATTTTCCGCGGAAAAGTTGAAATCTGCATTCGCGTAAAGGAAAAAAAATCGCAGGCAAAAGTTTCGGCGGACGTTTCGGCGGCAAAAATGTACATGGAAGCCATCGCTGAAATTTCTCACGAAATCGGCACGGGGGAAGTTCCGCTTTCACTCATCATTTCGCAGGAAGGCGTTTTGAACGTAACGTATAATTATGACGCGCAGAAATACTGGCAGAAAATCCGCGGAGTGTTTGACGAAGTTTTTGAAAAATTTCTTTCGGACAGAAATCGTGAAGGCGAAAATTTAAAAAAAGATCTGCAGGAAAAATTTTTCGTGCTGGAAGAATGCGCTGAATTTTTTTCGGAATGGCAGCCGAAAATGGAACAGAAATTCCGCGAAATTCTTATTGCAAAATTCCGCGAACTTATGGGCGACAGTGTGGACGAAAACCGGATCATGAGCGAAACGGCGGCAATGCTGGTGAAGTACACGATTAACGAAGAAATCGTCAGGTTAAAAAGTCATTTGTGCGCGCTGAAAAAGGAACTCGCTGAAAACCCAACGCCTGGAAAACGAATCGATTTTATCTGTCAGGAAATCAACCGCGAAATCAACACCATCGGCAGCAAGAATCAGTTTACGGAAATCGGGCAGAAAGTAATCGACGCAAAGGACGCGCTGGAAAATATCCGCGAGCAGGCAAAAAACGTGGAGTGAAAATTTCAGCGAAAAAAAATCGGAGGAAAAAAAATGAGTGCGGAAAAAAAATACAAAGTGAAGGACGGACGGGAACTTCGCGTGGCAATTTCCGGAAAATCGGGCTGCGGAAATACGACGGTGAGTTCGCTTCTGGCGGAAAAACTTGGAATCGGTCTGGTGAATTTTACGTTCAGGCAGCTGGCGGCGGAAAAAAATCTTTCCCTTGCTGAAATCATTGAGAAGGCAAAAACCGACGACAGTTTCGACGTGGAAGTGGACACGCGGCAGGTTGAAATGGCGAAAAAATCTTCGTGCGTTCTGGGAAGCCGTCTTGCAGTCTGGATGCTGAAAGAAGCCGACATGAAAATTTATCTTTTTGCCGATGACGAAATCCGCGCGGAAAGAATTCTGAATCGGGAAGGAGGCGACCTGGGCGAAATAAAACGGTTCACTTCCATGCGCGACGGGGAAGACACGAGGCGATACAAAAAACTCTACGGAATCGACAACGGCGACTACAATTTCTGCGACATGATAATCGATACAAAAAATTTCACGCCTGAAAAAATCGTTGAAATGATCATCGCGGAACTGAAAAAGAAAAATCTGGTGGAAGAAATTTCAGCGTAAAAAAATCAGCGGAAATTTTTGCGGATGAATTTCGGCG
>CAZACA010000205.1:0-2758 GCA_964483515.1 uncultured Treponema sp. | reverse complement strand
TCGCAGTAAAAATAAAAAGGAAATGCTTCTTCATGACACGAATTATATTCAACTGCATTAAAAAAAACAATAATAAAATGTGTTATGAAAATTTCCGCGGAAAGCAAAAAAAAATACGCCGCAACCGGAAAAATTGCAGCGCATTTTTTTACGTTAAAATCAGCCTACGGTAACGGAAACTTTTACCTGTTTTGCACCGTTTTCGGCAATAACAGTTGTTCCGTCCGCTTTTCCGCCGTTTTCTACGGAAATTTTTACTTCACCGTCGTTTCTGTTGTTCTTTACGCTGATGATGTATTCAACTCCGCGGAATTTTCGCGTGATTACGGCTTCCTTTACGTGATTCGGGAAACGCGGTTCTACCACAAGGCCTTTGTAACTCGGGCGGACTCCGGCGATGTACTGGCTCAATGCAACGAAATTCCATGCGGCAGTTCCCGTAAGCCATGAATTTTTCGCTTCACCCTGTCGCCTTGCTTCCTTTCCGGCTACCATCTGGGAATAAACGTATGGTTCCGTGCGGTGAATTTCGCTGAATTCTTCCACGTATGCAGGGGCAATCTTTTTGTAATGCTCGAATGCATCCTGCGGACGGCCGTTTACCACTTCGCCGATGATTACCCACGGATTGTTGTGGCAGAAAATTCCTCCGTTTTCCTTGTATCCGGGCGGATAGGACGAAACTTCTCCCAGTTCCACGTGATAATCCTGATAGGCGGGCCAGCAGATGACGATTCCGTATTTGGAGTCCAGATATTTCTTTACGCTGTCCAGGGATTTTTCAGGATAACCTTTGTCTTTTCCGACTTTTGCCATGGTTCCGAATCCCTGGCTTTCGATGAAAATTTTTCCGTCCCTGCATTCGTGCGAGCCGATTTTGTTTCCGCCGTCATCGTATGCGCGGACGTACCATTCTCCGTCCCAGCCCGCGGTGCAGATGGCGTCTTCCATTTTTTTGCAGGCATCCAGCGCGAATTTTGCTTCTTCTTCATCGCCCTGAAGACGGCACATTTCCACGTAATCAGGCGTAACGTAAACGAACATTTCCGCAATCATTACGGATTCCGCGTTTTTTCCTTCCTTGTTGGTGCAGGTCTGGAAAGAATCGTTGGGATTCGTGCTGAAGCAGTTCAGGTTCAGGCAGTCGTTCCAGTCGGCGCGTCCGATTAAGGGCAATCCGTGGGGGCCCATGTGGGTCGTAATGTACCTGTACGAGCGCTTTAAATGTTCGTACATGGTCGCCCTGTTCGTTTCGCTGTTGTCGAAGGGAACCATTTCGTTCAGGAAATCCTTGTCGCCGGTTTCGCAGATGTATCGTCCTACGCCCAGAACAAGCCACAGGGGGTCATCGTTGAAATTCGAGCCGATGTCTGCATTTCCGCGTTTCGTAAGGGGCTGGAACTGATGATACGCTGAACCGTCTTCAAACTGCGTGGCTGCAACGTCATAAAGCCGTTCGCGGATTCGTGAATTGGGAAGCTGATGTGCGGCGCCCAGCATATCCTGGGAAGTATCGCGGAAACCCATGCCCCGTCCGATTCCGCTTTCAAAATATGAAGCAGAACGCGCGAAATTATACGTTACCACGCACTGATACTGATTCCACAGCGCCATGCGGTCGAGTTTTTCGTCGCCGGTTTTAAGCGTAAAGTGTGAAAGGATTTCGTCCCAGAATTTTTTGAGCGCGTCAAATTCCTTTTCAACTTTTTCCTTCGTGTCGAACCTGGAAATTATTTCGTACGCCTTTTCCTTATTGATGATTCCCGATGCAGTGTTTGTCCGCAAAAGTCCTTCGCCCGCGGAAGAAACGAATTTTTTGTCCGTATCGTTTTCTACGTAGCCCAGAACGAATACGAGCGTTTTTTCTTCGCCGGCACCGAGGGAAATTTCTACGCGATGAGATGCAACCGGTGACCATCCGTCCGCAACTGAATTTCCGCTTTTTCCTTCAACCACCGTTTTTGGTCTGGAAAGGGGATTGTACAGGCCGAGCCATGTTTCGCGGTCAGTGTCGAATCCGTCGATTTTCTGGTTGCATGAGTAGAACGTAAAATGATTCCTTCGTTCGCGATATTCGGTTTTGTGGTAAATTACGCTGCCTTCGATTTCCACTTCGCCTGTGGAAAAATTCCGCTGAAAATTGGTGCAGTCGTCCTGTGCGTTGTAAAGACACCATTCCACAAAGGAAACGAGTGAAAGGTTTTTCGCCGATTTGCCTTCGTTTTTAAGCGTAATCATTTCGATTTCGCAGTTTACGCCGTTGGGAACCATGTACAGCACGGAAGCGGAAATATCGTTCTTTTTTGAATTGAATTTCGTGTAGCCGAATCCGTGGCGGCATTCGTAGAAATCCAGGGGAGTCTGGGTGGGCTGCCATGCGGGATTCCAGATGGTTTCGCCGTCCTTTATATAGAAGTACCGTCCGTTGGAATCCAGCGGAATGTCGTTGTAGCGGTACCGTGTCAATCGTCTGAGACGGGCGTCGGTGTAGAAAGCATATCCACCCGCGGTATTGGAAATGAGCGAAAAGAATTTTTCGTTTCCCAGATAGTTGATCCATGGGTAGGGCGTCTGTGGAGTTTCAATGACGTATTCACGTTTTGCGTCGTCGTAATGTCCGAATTTCATGATTTTTCCTTCTTTTGGTTGATTTTGTTCTGCATTCCACGGAATGTAAAAACAGCGTGAATTCTAACACGCGGTATATCAAAAGTCAAAGTTTTTATTAAGATTTTGCATCAAAAACTCCGCGGATTAA
>CAZACA010000204.1:0-2784 GCA_964483515.1 uncultured Treponema sp. | reverse complement strand
GATGCCGTAAAAAGTTCCATGGCAGTTCCCGCTTCGCCAAGTCGTCCGCAGGAATTTAAATTCGGCACAATCGTCCAGCTTAAATCCGTGGAAGTAATCCGCCGCCCCAGAAAATTCAGTGCGCAGAAAAGTTCCTTCAGCCCGCCGCGAATTTTTCCGCCGTTAATCGATTTCAGCGCGTGCTTCACAAAAAGACGGTTTTCGTTTTTCATGGGCATGATGTCCGCCAGCGCCGCCAGTGCTACAAGCTGCAAGTCGTCATCTTCTTTCTGTGCGTCCTGCGGAAATTCTTTTTTTAAATTCTGCTGAACGTACGTAACGAAAATGTTGTAAAAGCCGCCGATTTCCGTGGGTTCGTGGTCGCCGTATTTTGCGATTTTTGAATGCATTTTCACCGCGGAAAGTGGAGCGTTTTTTAACGACGGATAAAATTTTGCAATTTCGTCGCGAATGTCCGCCACGTTGAATTCCGCCGAATCGCCGAACGCTTCATGCAGAAGATGCACGAGATTTTTTTTGTCCCAGCACAAAATAATCTGACCCTGCAAATACTTCGGCAATTTTGTTTCTGAAATGCTTTTTTCGCCCGGAACAATTTCTTCCACAAGCCGCGCCACGGGAACAAGATTCCGCAGTTTTACGCATTCCACAAAAATTTTTTCGTCTTCCTTCCGCGCATTTAAAATCGCCGTGTCCGCTTTGTACCATCGGCTTCTGCTGAACCGGAGCGCACTCGCAACTTTGTACGCCAGCGCACAGCCCGAAATATTTTTAAACGGATAGCCTGAATTTTCCAAATGCGCATCCAGAATCAACGCCGGCGACGGAAGAATTTCCTGCGGATTGTGATGGTCGAGCACGATTACGTCCATGCCTTTTTCCGCGGCAAGAGAAATTTCCTGAACGTTTGCAATTCCGCAGTCCACGGTGATTATGAGCGAACCGAATTTTTTTTCAAAATCTTCCACCGCCTGCACTGAAAGTCCGTACGCGTCATCGCCTTCAGGAACTTTGTATTCCGCGTCGATTCCCAGGGAACGCAATTCTTCGTAAAGCAGGGTCGTTGCAGTCACTCCGTCCACATCACGGTCGCCGAAAATCAGAACTTTTTCTTTCTGCGCGTCGGGCGTTTCTTCGTCGGGAACTGCTGCCAGAATCCGGTCAACGACATCTTCCATCTGCGAAAACAAAAACGGATTATGCTGAAAACGCAAATCGTCTTCCATGAAGTAAAGAATTTCTTTTCCGTCGGTGATTCCGCGCCGTGCAAAAATGCTTGCGGAAATGGGGTCGAGTGCGAATTTTTTTTGAAGCGGTTCAAGCTGATTTTTTGTGACGGATTTTTTGTTCCACATGAATTATTTTATTTCCTTCAGGATGATTTTTTTTTGCGCTGATTTTTCGTTTTTTTCTTTGTTTTTTTCATCGATGAAAATTGCCTTTAAAAGTTCGGCTTTTCCTTCCAGCAGGGAATTTTCGTCCTTTCCGTAAACTTCCAGAATTGATTCGCCTTTTTTTACGAAATCGCCTGAACGTTTTTTGAACACGATTCCTGAATCCGCGGAAACTTTGTCGCCGGATTTTTTTCTGCCCACGCCAAGGGAAATGCACGAAAGTCCGGTCTGATACGCGTCCACAAAAAGAAATCCGTCGCGTGCTGCAAAAATTTCGTCCTTAAAAGGTGAGCGCCTTTTTCCCTGCTGCGACAAAAGTTTTTTTGCGTCTCCGCCCTGAAGTTCTACGTTCTGCAAAAATTTTTCCAGCGCCTTTCCTGATGAAATCGCTTCCATGCTTTTCTGAATTCCTTCTTCCGCCGATGAAACTTTTTTTGCAAAAAGCGCCATTCGTGCAGCGAGTTGAACCGTGAGTTCGTTTACGTCGTCGGGTCCGTTTCCCTGAAGGCATTCCAGCGATTCTTCCACTTCCAGAAAATTTCCGGTTTTAAATCCCAGCGGAGAATCCATGGAAGTAATCAGCGCAGAAGAATTTTTCCCCATGGATTTTGCAGTGCCCACCAGAAATTCCGCGAGAGTTTCTGCGTCGCTTAAATTTTTCATGAATGCACCGTTTCCGCATTTTACGTCGAAAACCAGCGCGTCGCTTCCTTCTGCAACTTTTTTTGAAAGAATGCTTGCGGTAATCAGCGGAATGCTTTCGACCGTGCCGGTAACGTCCCGAAGCGCATACATTTTTTTGTCAGCCGGAACGATTCGGTCAGTCTGTCCCATCATGGCAAATCCGCACGCAGAAATGATTTCAGAAAATTCCGCGGAAGAAAGATTCGTCCTGTAACCGTCGATGGCTTCGAGTTTGTCCAGAGTTCCGCCCGTGTGCCCCAGTCCGCGCCCGCTCATCATGGGAATTTTTACGCCCAGGGATGAAGCAACTGCTGCAAGGGGAATGCTGATTTTGTCGCCCACGCCGCCCGTGGAATGTTTGTCTACGAAAATTTCGCCGGGGATTTTTTTGTGCAGATCGATGACGTCGCCTGAATGAAGCATGCATTCCGTGAGAATTCCCGTTTCGCCGAAAGTCATGCCGGAAAAATAAACAGCCATCAAAAACGAAGACATCTGATAATCGGGAATTTCGCCGCGAACGTATCCGTCCACCAGAAATTTCAGTTCGTCACGCGAAAGTTCTGCGCCCGCCTTTGAAGCAGTTCCGCGTTTTTTTATAATCAAGTCCGATGCAATCATCTTTGCCCCCGTTTTTGGTTCGTGGAAGTATAGTGAAAAAAAATAAAAATCTCAAACGGATTTTTTTTTCTTCCGTTGCGCATGG
>CAZACA010000203.1:0-2835 GCA_964483515.1 uncultured Treponema sp. | reverse complement strand
CTTCTTCTTTTAGAAAATCGGAAGTAAAAATCGGTTTCGGGAGGTGTTATGAATTTTGAGCAGATGACTTTGAAAATGCAGGACGCGCTCCAGACAGCTTCAAGCCTTGCACAGCAGCGCGATCACGGCGAAATCGGCAACGAACATATTTTGTACGCTTTTTTGAATCAGGAGGACGGAATCGTCGTGCCTCTTGTGGAGCGTGTGGGCGTTCAGGTTCCGGCGCTGAAAAATGAAATCGAAAAATCGCTGAATTCGTATCCGGTCGTAAAAGGTCAGACGCAGCTTTCGCTTTCACAGCCGGCGCAGAAAGTTCTGGCAAAAGCGGAAATCGAAATGTCGGCGCTGAAAGATAAATTCCTTTCGGTGGAACACGTTTTTCTTGCCATGGTTCAGTCGGACGATAACGCGGGCGAAATCTTAAAAAAATTCGGCTTCACGAAAAAAAATGTCATGGAGTCGCTGAAAAGTGTCCGCGGAAATCAGAGCGTGGATTCACAGGATCCCGAAAGCAGAATGCGCACTCTGGAAAAATATTGCATCGATTTGACGGCGAGGGCACGGCAGGACAAAATCGATCCGGTAATCGGTCGTGACGAAGAAATCCGGCGGGTGATGCAGGTAATCAGCAGGCGGACGAAAAATAATCCGGTTTTAATCGGCGAACCCGGCGTCGGAAAAACTGCAATCGTTGAAGGACTTGCGCGGCGAATTGCATCGGGCGACGTTCCGGAAAGTTTAAAGGACAAGACGATTCTTTCGCTTGACATGGGAAGCATTGTGGCAGGTGCAAAATTCCGCGGAGAATTTGAAGAGCGGTTTAAAGGCGTCATCACGGAAGTTTCAAAATCCGACGGAAAAATCATTCTGTTCATCGACGAACTTCACACGATTGTGGGCGCAGGTTCGGCGGAAGGAAGCATGGACGCAGGCAACCTTTTGAAGCCGGCTCTGGCACGGGGAGATTTGCACGTAATCGGTGCGACGACGCTGAACGAATACAGAAAATACATCGAAAAGGATGCGGCGCTTGAACGACGGTTTCAGCAGGTTTTTTGCGCGGAACCTTCGGTGGAAGACACCATCGCCATTCTCCGCGGATTGCGTGAAAAATACGAAATTCATCACGGCGTAAAAATTAACGACGAAGCGCTTGTGGAAGCAGTCACTTTAAGCAACCGTTACATTACCAGCCGTTTTTTGCCCGACAAAGCCATCGACCTGGTGGACGAAGCCGCGAGCAGATTAAAAATGGAAATCGAAAGTCAGCCCGTGGAACTGGACAAACTGGAACGAAAAATAATTCAGCTGCAAATCGAAAAGCAGTCCCTGGCAAAGGAAGACGACGAAGCGAGCAGAATTCGGCTTGAAAAACTCGAAAAGGAACTGGCGGATTTTACGGCGAATCGTGATTCCATGAAACTTCAGTGGCAGAACGAAAAAAATTTAATCGAAGGCAGCAGGAAGACAAAGGAAGAACTGGAAAAGGCGCGGTTCGACGAAGAAAAATTTACCCGTGAAGGAAAACTGGACAAAGCCGCGGAAATAAAATATTCGGTGATTCCTTCGCTTGAAAAAAAATTGCAGGACGAGCGGCAAAAAAATCTTGCAGCAGATTCGGCGGAATCAGGCGAGCGGAAAAGTTTGCTGCGTCAGGAAGTCACTGAAGAAGACATTGCGCGGGTGGTAAGTTCGTGGACGGGAATTCCGCTGAACAAAATGCTTGCCGGCGAAAAGGAAAAATTTTTGAATCTGGAAAGCGTTCTGCATAAGCGTGTGGTCGGTCAGAATGCAGCGGTGAAAGTCGTTTCGGATGCCATCCGCAGGAATCGTGCGGGCTTGAGCGACCCAAATCGTCCGCTGGGAAGTTTTCTTTTTATCGGACCGACGGGCGTGGGCAAAACTGAACTGGCGAAAACTCTGGCGGATTTTCTGTTCAACGACGAAAAAGCGCTTACACGAATCGATATGAGCGAGTACATGGAAAAATTCAGCGTGACGCGGCTCATCGGTTCTCCTCCGGGATACGTGGGCTACGAAGAAGGCGGCCAGCTGACGGAAGCGGTTCGGCGACGACCATACAGCGTGATTCTTCTGGACGAAGTGGAAAAAGCGCATCCCGATGTTTTCAACGTTTTGCTTCAGGTTCTGGACGACGGACGGCTGACTGACGGACAGGGGCGCGTGGTGGATTTTAAAAACACGATCATAATCATGACCAGCAATCTGGGTTCGGATTTAATTCTGGAAGCAGAAAGCGCGGAAGACGAACCGCTGAAAGAAAAAATTGATTCGCTTTTGAAGCAGACGTTCCGACCGGAATTTTTGAACCGAATCGACGAAACCGTAATGTTCAACCGGCTCGGAAAAGAAAATATCGAAAGCATCGTGAAATTGCAGCTGGAGCGCGTGGCGAACCGTCTGGATTTCATGCGGATGAAAATCGATTTTTCCGCGGAAGCAGTTTCGTTCATTTCGCAAAAAGGCTACGACCCGGCGTTTGGTGCGCGTCCGGTAAAGCGTGCGGTGCAGTCGCTGGTAGAAAATCCGCTTTCGGTGGAAATTCTGAACGGTTCGTTTGCGGAAGGCTCGCGGATTAAAGTAGTGTGCAACGGCGAAAAACTTTCGTTTGAACGGGAAGCAAAGTAACCGGTAGAACCAGATTTCCCGCTGAAGAAATTCGGCGGGATTTTTTTACGCAGGAATTTTGTCGCAATGAATTTTGTGCAGGAATTTTTTTCGCAGAATTTCACGCGTCCATTTTTTAGCAGAAGATTTTTTTTCGCTGAATTTTCCGCATTGCATTTTGTGCAGAAATTTTTTGTCGCTGAATTT
>CAZACA010000202.1:0-2927 GCA_964483515.1 uncultured Treponema sp. | reverse complement strand
TTTTTTTTCAGTGACCGTGGGGAATTACGTCAAGTCTGCCTTTTTCTTTTTTTATGTCGGCGTAGAGCAAATCAGAAAGCACAACCGAAAGGGGAATCAGCGTAATCCAGAGCGCCCTGCCCAGAAAAATCCGGCATAAAATCGTTGCGCAAATTCCGCCCGTGACGAAAACGCACAGCATTCCCAGATGTTCCAGCGCGTGATGAAAATATTCCGTTCCTTCGCCGCGATGACGAATCGTCTTGCAGAGCGCAATTCCCACCTGACGCAGACTGTTGGTGCAAAAAGTCGTCGCCATGGGAACGCCTTCAGCCTGACGGAAAGTGTTGTACTGCATGGAACAAATCAGATTCACCAGAACCTGCGTAATCTGATACGGCGCAGATTCCGGAAGCGAACCCAGAAAAATCACCGCGCAAATTTCAATCATTACGAAAAGCGTGTCCCATCGGATTAAGCGGAATTTTTTGATTCTGTACGCCACGGATTCGGAAATGAACGCGCCCATAAAATACGCCGACATGGGAATTAAAAAATACGACGCGTGATGAAAATTTCCGCTGCCCAGAGCCATGGCACACAAAACGAAATTTGCTGTCTGCGCGTTGCAGAACATTCCGCCGCGAATGGAATAAGTGAACGCACCGAAATATCCGCCCACAAACATCATCAGCACGAAAATCCAGCCTTTTTCGCACTCCAGATATTCAGTTTCCACCGAATGTTTTTTCATTGCAAAGCCTCCCTCAAACCTGCGGAATTCATCATAATCATCGGTTTTTCTTTTGCAATACTTTCACGGAAGAAATTTTTTTGCGCAAAAAAAATCGCTTAATGAAACCGGGAAAAATCTTTTGCAATATATTTTTCGTACCGTTCTTTGCAATATTCTTTTTTTATTTCCGAATCATTTTCTTTTCTGTTGCCATTAAACCAAATCACGTGTTTGCCCTTATTTTTGCCGTTTACGTTCGTATCGCATTCTTTCAAAAATTCTTCCGACGATAAAATCCACATCATTTCCAGACGCTCCGAATAAAAAACGAAATAAAAATTCGGCGTTTTCTCATGAGTAATTGCCGCAAAAAGTGCAGCATCTCCGTCGGCAACTTCTTTTGAGCGCGCTTTAATCTGAACTTCGATGAACGTGCCGTCCTGTTTTTTTATCACGCAATCGACTCCGTGGTCGTCCACAAGCGGAACATAAACGTCCAAATTTTCCATGAGCATTTTTCCAATCAAATTGTATTCCATCCGCTTGCCGAATCCTGCCGTATGCCGAAAAGAACCTGACATTTTTTTCCTCCAATCCTTGCGCAAAAAAAATTCCCCGAAGCGGAATTCACTTTCGGGGAAAAAATTAAAAAATTCGGTTCAGTTTTTCTGCGGATTTTTTTTCCGCGGAATTTTTGACCGGATTAAAATCAGCCTGCCATGGCGCCCAGCTTTTTCTTGCGGATGGAAAGAATCACGCTTTGCAGCAGAATGAAGAAGCACAGCATCAGGCCGGTCGTAATGCTCTGCCAGTACGGTTCGCGAAGTCCCGACGCCACAACGATGTTGTTGATGGTTTTAAGCGACATTACGCCGAAAAGCGTTCCGATTACGCTGCCCACGCCGCCCGACAGAAGCGTTCCGCCGATAATCGACGAAGCGATTGCCTGCATTTCCGCGCCCGAAGCGTTTGACGAATTTCCCGCACCCGTGTGAAGCAGGTAGCAGAATCCCGCAATTCCGGCAAGAATTCCGCAGAGAACGTAAGCGAAAAATTTCGTGCGTTTTACGTTGATTCCGAGCATCAGCGCGCTTTCAGGATTTCCGCCCACCGCATACAGATTTCGTCCGAACCGCGTCCATTTCAGCATCGCCCACAGAAGCAGAAGCACTACCACCGCGATGATTACGCCCACTTCGATGTAGCACGGAATCCAGTTGCCGTTTCGCGCATATCTGCCGACGAACGGAAGGTCAATCCAGTGTTCCTTCAGCGCAACAAAAGTTTCCTGCGTTGCAGTCCGCGGAACCTTGCTGACGATGGTAGTCATTCCGCGCGTAAAAAACATTCCCGCGAGAGTAACGATAAACGGCTGAATTTTCAGGTACGAAACCAGAAATCCCTGAATCAGTCCCATTGCCGCACCGATTCCCAGCGAAATCAGCACGGAACTCAGCACGCCGCCGCCTTTGTCTTCCATGAAAACTACGCAGGTCATGGTAATCAGCGCCACCGAACCGCCCACGGAAATATCGATTCCGCCGGTAATCATGACAATCGTCAGTGCGCACGAAATTACAATCAGGTACGCGTTGTTGTTGAACAAATCGATGAACTGCTGCGGATTCAGAAAGCCTTCGCCCCAGACAATCATGGCGAAAAGGTACATGGCAAAAAACGTAACCACCGTAATGGTCAGAAGAAGCGCCGTGTTGGAAATCGGCTGCCCGTTCTTTTTTGCCGGAAACAGTTTTGAAAAAATATTCGTCATTTATTTTGCCTCCGCTTTTTTTGCTGCGGTGATTTTATTTTTTAGCCTGCCGAAATATTCCTTTACGACTGGCGAACCGATTACGACGATTGCAATGATTACAACCGCCTTGTATGCGCGCACCGAAGTGGACGGAACTTTCATGGCATAAAGAGTCGTCGTCAGCGCCTGAATTATGTACGCACCCAGAATCGAACCGGACAATTTGAATTTTCCGCCGCCCAGCGAATTTCCGCCGATTGCCACCGCCAGAATTGCATCCATTTCGATGTCCAGCAGAATCGTTTCGTGGTTAATCAGTCCGATACGGCACACGTTCATGGAACCGGCAAGAGTTACGCAGACGCCCAGAATCACGAACACGATCATTTTCATGAAAACCGGATTGATTCCGTTGAGTTTCGCCGCTTTTTCGTTAATTCCCACCGCCTGAATGTAAAG
>CAZACA010000201.1:0-2976 GCA_964483515.1 uncultured Treponema sp. | reverse complement strand
TTTCTGTGGAAAATCGGCGAATCAAATTTGTTTCATAAAGTTTTACATTGTGCTAGAATGAAGCCATGCAAATCATACCTATAGCAAGCGGAAAAGGTGGCGTGGGAAAAAGTCTTTTGAGCGCAAACCTGGCAATAGCCTTGGGGCAGGCAGGAAAAAAAGTCCTACTCATCGATCTGGATTTGGGCGCGTCCAACCTTCATTTGGTTATAGGGCAGACGAATCCGAAAGTTGGAATCGGCACAGTTTTATCGGGCGAAACAAAATTCGACGATGCCATTTCATCCACCGATTACGAAAACGTTTCTTTCATTGCAGGCGATTCTGAAATTCCCGGACTCACTTCGCTGAAAACAAATCAAAAAAACGAACTGATAAAAAATTTCAACCGGATGGAAAGCGAATTCGACTACCTGATTCTGGATCTGGGGGCGGGAACGCATCTGACGATTCTGGATATGTTTCTGCTTTCACCCCAGGGAATCATCGTTACTGCGCCGACCGTTACTGCCACGCTGAACGGTTACCTTTTTTTAAAAAACGTAATGTTCCGCATGATGTACAACACTTTTAAAAAAGGTTCCGCTGCGTACAAATATCTGGAGTCGCTGAAAAAAGATTCCATGTCGCTTCAACGCCTTTACATTCCCAAACTGATTGAACTTCTGGAAAAGGAAGATCCTGAATCCACGGAACTTTTAAAAAAACGCATAAAGGAATTTCATCCGCGGCTCGTGCTGAACATGATTGACGACCCGAAAGATGCAGACCGTGCACAAAGAATCCGTCGTTCGTGCCAGCAGTATCTTGCGCTGGATCTGGAACATCTGGGCGTAGTTTACCGCGACACCATGCAGGACAAGGCGCTTGCTTCACGGCTTCCGGTCATCGTTTACAAACCGCAGTCCATCGTCAGTCAGGCGATTTTCAGGATTGCAGAAAAAATCGTTCAGTCCGAAACGCTGAAATTCGACGACGATTACGATTTGACGCAGGCTTCGGAAAATTCGTTTGAAATTGCGGCGGAAGAAGCCAACGACGACTTCGGACAAAAAATGGCTTACGTGGAAGAACTGGCGGGAACAGGTGCGCTTACTCCGGGCGAACTGGCGGAAACTTTGCGGCAGCAGCAGTTTGAAATTACGCGGCTCAGAAACGAAAATAATCTGCTTAAGAAAAAAATTCTCGACGCGGCGTCCCAGGGATTCAAGGTGTAAAAATGCGCGGGCTTCTGTTCATAAATTATCCGTCCTGGATTCATCCTGAAATTTTTCCGGGAATTCCGCTTCTGGGTTTGCTCCGGTGGTACGGGCTCATGTACATTTTTGCGTTCGGTACGGCGTTCTGGATTCTGCAAAAAGAACGGAAAGAAGGTGCACTGGATTCCGGCGGAAAATGCGCAACCGAAGACGAAATTTTCAGTTTCATTACGTTTGGAATCGTCTGCCTTCTGATTGGCGCGCGGATTTTTTCAACGCTGATTTACGACACGAGCCGATTTTACTGGAAAAAACCGTGGCTGATTTTCTGGCCTTTCGACACTGCAACAAAACAGTTTACGGGGCTCGCGGGAATGTCCTATCACGGCGGATTTCTGGGCGGACTCGCAGGAACGGTCATCTGGTGCAGAATTCACAAAAAACCGGTTTTAAAGTGGATGGACGCAATGGTCGTGGCAATTCCGCTGGGCTACACTTTCGGGCGGCTGGGAAATTTTTTAAACGGCGAACTTTACGGACGGATTACGACGGTTCCCTGGGGAATGATTTTTCCTCGCGCAGAACGATTTTCGTCCAGTCTGGAATGGGTTCAGCATTTCGCGGAAAAAATCGGTCTGGACACGGACGGCGCAAAACTTGTAAATCTTCCGCGGCATCCGAGCCAGATTTATGAATCGCTTTTTGAAGGCGTTTTTCTTTTTGCAGTTTTGTGGAATCTCCGCAGGCGCAAAAAATTCGACGGATTCCTTACGGGCGTTTATACGGCGGGCTACGGTCTGGTGCGATTTTTCATCGAATATTTCCGCGAACCGGACGCAGACATCGGCTACAGAATTTCTTCGGAAGGCGCGGCAATTTACACGAATTCATCGCTTTTAAATATCAGCACGGGACAAATTTTTTGTTTCGCAATGATTATTTTGGGCGCGGCTGAAATTTTAATTTTATTCCTGCTGAACAGAAACCGGCAAAAAAATGACGCTGCTTGAAAATCATTACAACCGGCACAAGGAAGAAAACCGGCTGGAAACACGGCACGGTCAGGTGGAATTCCGCGTGTGCATGAAATTTCTGCATGATTTTTTTCCGCACGAAAACAAAACTGATTTTAAAATCGCCGACATCGGAGCAGGAACCGGAAAATATTCGGTGGCGCTGGCAAAGGAAAATTTCGACGTAACGGCTGTGGAAATCGTTCCGCGGAATTTAAAAATTCTGGAATCCCGTCACGAAAAAATAAAATGCTGGCAGGGCGACGCGTGCAACCTGAATTTTCTGCCTGACGAAATTTTTGACGCAACGATTCTGTTCGGGCCGCTTTATCATCTGCACGAAAAATCAAAAAAAATCCGTGCGCTGCGTGAAGCCGGGCGGATTACAAAAAAAGGCGGAACGATTTTTGTCGCGTACCTTCTGAACGAATACAGCATGATTTCGTATTGTTTTTTGCAGAATCGTCTGGGCGCGCTCATGGAAAAAGGCGGCGTTTCTGCGGATTTTTGCGTTCATTCGTCGGAAGAAGATTTGTACGATTACGTGCGGATTCGTGACGTGGACGAACTGAATCGTGAAGCGGATTTGCAGCGGATCGAAATTTTTTCTCCTGACGGACCCGCGGATTTCATGCGACGCGAACTGAACGCCATGACGGACGAAACTTTTGAAAAATTCGTGGAGTACCAGATGCAGAATGCGCTGCGTGCAGATTTAATCGGCGCCGGTTCCCACGTGGTGGACGTTTTGCGGAAAGGCTAAA
>CAZACA010000200.1:0-2979 GCA_964483515.1 uncultured Treponema sp. | reverse complement strand
TGATTCTGTTCATCTGAAGGAATTTCTTCTGCAACGGAATTTTCTTCGGAAGCGGGAGGCTGCTGCTTTTTCTGCGGTTTTACGAACGATGCAATGGATTCGTCGTCAAGGGAAAGGCCGGGCACGGAAAAATTTGCAAAGGAACCTTCGTCTTTTTTTTCTTTGTTTTCCTGAGAGGGCTTTATCCAGACCCCGTATTCGTCAAGTTCGCTTTTTTCTGACACTTCGCTCATCCATGTCCCCTTTTTAAAATCGTTTTAGGACGTTATGCCTCGTTTTTTTATCGGCGGAATTTCCCAAAAGCAATACGCGTATTTTACAATAATGATGAAAAAAATTCTACAAAAATAAATTTGAATTTCCGCGGAACGAAATCGCGAAAAAAAAATCGTTTGGCGTTCAATTTTCCTGCAAAAATTCCGAAACTAAATTTACGATGGAAAGATTCAGGTTACTTGTCGCATTCTTTACAGGCACTTTTTTTTACACGGTGATGTCCTTAACCGGCGGAAGCGACGGCGTCTGGGCGATGAAACAGTTACAGGAACAGAAGCAGTCCCTCAGCGCACACACGGCATCCATAGAAAAAACGAACGACGAACTGTCCCTTGAAAAAATCGCGCTGCAAAAGGATCTGGACGTAATTGCATCCTACGCGAAAAAACTGGGCTATGTTTCCGAAAGCGAAAAACTCGTAAAAATTTCAGGGCTTCCGTCAAGGGAAACGCACATTTTTGATCCGGGAACGATTATGCGTCATCACGAAGTAAAATTCATCCCCGAATGGCTCTGTAAATCCTGCGCGCTTACGATTACGGTTCTGGTTTATTTCGTGCTTTTTCTGTTCGACCTTCAGAACGGATACATTTCGTTCCGGCGTCCGCAGAAAACCGGCAGAGTTTCAGGCGGAATTTCAGTTTATGATTTGCAGTAAAAATTCAGAATCGGCGGAAATTGCGGCTGATTTTTTAATCCGCGGAAAAATCTGCATTCTGCCCACGGATACGGTCTACGGATTCAGCGGAATTTCCGAATGGTGCGCGGAAAACGAAAAAAAATTCTTTACGGACAGAAAAATCGGCGAAATAAAAGGCAGGAGCGAAAACAAACCGCTGATTCAGCTCGTTTCGTCGGTGGAAAAAATCGAATTTTATTCGGCGCAGAAAATTCCTTCCGCACTGAAGGAAAAAATGCCCGGCGCAATCACGGTAATCGTTCCGCTTAAAAAAGAATTTGCACAGAAAACCGGCATGGAATCCGTGGCGTTCCGCTGTCCGGGCGACGAATGGCTCAGGAGCGTAATCGAAAAATGCGGAAGTCCGGTTTTCAGCACGAGCGTAAACAGAAGCGGCGAAAAATTTCTGGAAAAAATCAGCGGAATAAAAAGCGAATTTGAATCTTCTGCGGATCTGATTGTGGACGACGGCGACAAAAGCGCACTTCCGTCTACGCTTGTATTTCTGGACGGCGAAAAATGGAAAATTCTCCGTCAGGGAAGCGTCATTGTTTAGTCCAGGTTACGCTGATTTCCCCTGAAGAAACGCCGTTTGTTTTTTTGTCCTGAACTAAAGTCGTTTTTGTGCCCGAAAGCGTGTTTCCGCTGAGTGAAAAATTCCATTCGATGGGAAGTGCGCCGGCTGCGTTTTTCAGTGCTTCTGACCGCGGAATTTCCGGAAAAAACGATGCGTTGGGTTTTCCGCTCTGCTTTATTTTTATGGACGAACCTTCCACGCTCACCGAAACGTTCATGCTCGCGCCGCTTTTGTAGATGACGAATCCACGTCCGCCGCGAAGAATAAGGATTTTTTCGATTAAATCTTCGCCTGTCCACGTTCCCGCAATGTTGTCCAGAATTTCTTCTCCCTGAAGCAGCGAATTTCTCCCTGAATCCTGAAAATTTTCCGCCGGATTCACTGCGCCCACGTTTCCCGAAAGATTTTTCAGAAGGTTTTCCAGCGACGGTTTTGCGTCCAGAAGAATTTTATAATAAGTGTTGTATTTTTTTGTGGAACTGACGTTTTTTTCGCCGTCAGATTTTATGGCGTTCAGCGTGCAGACCCAGCCGTCTTCGTCTTCCTGAATTTCCGCGAAAAATGCGATGCCTGCACTGGAATTTTCTGCGGAATAAGTTTCGTTCCTGCGGTCGTTTACCGTGTAGCCGTCCACTGCCTGAAACTGCGCGAAAAATAAATCGGTGGTCATTTTTATCATGTTCGTGTCTCTGGATGAAGAAACCGTGGCAAAAAAATCCACCGCTTCCGACGCAAACAAAAGTGGAGAAAGGAAAATGAAAAACAGTTTCAGCGAAAAGTTCCTCAAAAAATCCTCCGTCAGCCGTTCTGCCGCTCTCTGAATTCCCGTGCGATTTCGCGTTTAACGTCGCGGTCTTTTATGGCTGCGCGCTTGTCGAATTCCTTTTTGCCCCTGCACAATCCCAGCCTGATTTTTACCAGTCCTTTTTTCAGGTAGATTTCCAGCGGAATGAGCGTGAATCCTTTTTCATCGGTTTTCCGCGCCAGACGTTTTATTTCGTCCCTGTGAAGGAGCAGTTTTTTTTTGCGGTCCGGATCGTGATTGAAAATGGAAGAAAACGAATATTCTGAAATGTGGAAATTCTGCACCCAGACTTCGCCGTTTTCGATGGAAGCAAAACTGTCGCCGAATGAAACGCCGCCCGATTTGACGGATTTCACTTCCGAACCTTCAAGCGCAACTCCGCATTCAAACGAGTCCACCACCGTGTAGTTGAAGTACGCTTTTTTGTTTTGTGCAACGATTTTTTTTGCTTCTTCCATGACGGAAAATATTACATTCTTTCTGCGATTTTTTCAACCGAGGGGATTTGGGGGGGAAAGGTTTGACGGCGGAATTTTTTGTTCGTTTAAGTTGCAGGAACGCGGAAGTTTTGCAAAAGGAAGTTTCTGTTCGCGCAGAAAAGTTTTTGCGTGGATAGAAGCGCCCTGCGTGCCAGGTGAAGTG
>CAZACA010000199.1:0-2988 GCA_964483515.1 uncultured Treponema sp. | reverse complement strand
AGAATAAATTTTCCACGATGCATTGACGGCGAATTTTTTTTTCCTGTGGAAGTGGAATTTTTTTTGGACGGAAAAAATTTTGCGCGCGAACTGAAAATAATTTTTGGCAGGACGAAACAAAAAAATGCTTTTGAAATTCCGCCGATGACCGACGAAAATTCCAGAAGCATTTTTCCCAGAACCGAACGAATTTTCCGCACGGGCGAAATCGAATCCGCGGACAACGAAATTTTTCTGTTCGGCGAAAAATGGAAAAAAATTTTTTAGCGAATTATTTTTTCTCCGCGATCCATGGCAATCAGTCCGGACTTGAGCAGTTCCAGAATTCCGTAGGGCTCCAGAAGCCGGATCATGGAATTCAGTTTGTCTTCGCTTCCGGTCGCTTCAACGATGAGTGCATTTTCTGAAACGTCAACGATGTGCGCGCGATAAATGCTGCAGGTTTCGATGATGACTCCGCGGTCTTCTCCCGACGCCTTTACTTTGATGAGTGCAGTTTCGCGCTGGCAGGTGGCTGACGAATCGCAGTGTTCGATGGAAATTACTTCCACGAGTTTTGAAAGCTGCTTTTCAATCTGCTCCAGAATGTATTCGTCTCCGCGAACGACGATGGTCATGCGTGATTTTTCTTTGTCCGCAGTTTCGCAGACGGTAAGGGAATCGATGTTGTATCCGCGGCGGCTGAACAGTCCCGAAACACGGCTCAAAACTCCTGCGTGATTTTCCACCAGAACCGAAAGAACGTATTTTTTCATTTTTTGCTCCATAAAAAAAAATTAAATTTTAAAAATTAAATTCGCTTTAAAAAATTTTTTGCGTCATTTTCCCAGTTCGGAATAAATTCCCAGAAGACGGATTTCTTCCACCCTGCACGAAATTTTTTCCAGAAGGGATTTTACGTAAGATTCCGCATCGTCTTTCTGCCGAATTTCCGCATCGGCATAAAACCAGTATCGCCAGGGCTGACCGGCAATGGGACGACTTTCCAGACGCGTCAAATTTAAATGCCATTCGTTGAAAATTCCCAGAACGTTGTAAAGCGCGCCAGGTTCGTTTTTTGTTTTAAAAATGAAACTTGCCATGTTCGGTTTTACGTTTGCTTCCCGTGCGCCTTTTCCGTGGTTGGTGTGGTTCGCCTGAATTACGACGAATCGCGTAAAATTTCCCGGATCGTTTTCGATGTCTTCAGCCAGAACCGAAAGTTTGTAAAGCGATGCATTCAGCGGACTTGCGATGGCTGCATTTTCTTTCGATGATGAAGCGGACACAAATTCTGCGGCGGACGCTGTGGAAACCGAATCCACGTGATTCCATTCGGGATGCAGGTCAAGAAAATTTTTGCACTGACTCAACGCCTGCGGATGCGAGTAAACATTTTTTACGTCGGCGAGGGTTGCATTTTTTGCGCCCAGAAGTGCGTGCCGGATGTTCAGCGTGATTGCGCCCACGATGCTCACGTCTTCAAAGCGGATGAAATTGTCGTAATTCTGAAAAACGCTTCCTGCCAGGCTGTTTTCGATGGGAACCATTCCGAAGTCGGCTTTTCCGTCGATTACGTCGCTGAAAATTTCTTCAAAAGAATTTACGGATTTTGCTTCCACGTCCGCAGAATCGAAATACCGGCTGATTGCCTGTTCCGCGTAGGCTCCGCGTTTTCCGCTGTATGCACAGACGATTTTTTGATTTTCGTTCGCTGCATTTACCACGGATGATTTTTCTTCGCGAATGTGTGCAACTGCTTTTCCCACAACCGGCGCAAGTGCTTCGATGTCGTGCATCATTTTGTCGAACTGTTCGGGAAGCATGGATTGTGCTCCGTCGCTGAGTGCTTTTTCAGGATGATTGTGAACTTCCACGATGATTCCGTCCGCGCCCGATGCGATTGCTGCAAGTCCCATGGGCGGAACTTTATCGCGGATTCCGACGGCGTGACTCGGATCGACTAAAATCGGCAGGTGAGTCAAACTTCGCAAAACCGGAATCGCTGAAATGTCCAGAGTGTTTCGCGTGGCGTGTTCAAAAGTTCTGATTCCGCGTTCGCACAAAATTACGTTTTCCGTTCCGCTGGACAAAAGATATTCCGCAGACATCAAAAGTTCTTCAAGCGTGGCAGTGTAACTTCGTTTCAAAATTACCGGCTTTCCGATGGCACCGACTTTTTTCAGCAGATCGAAATTCTGCATGTTCCGCGCGCCAATCTGATAAACGTCCACGTAATCTTTCATGAGCGGAATGAGCGACTCCGAAACGATTTCAGTGACAACCGGCAGCGCAAATTTTTCGCCCGCTTCTTTTAAAAGTTTGAGACCTTCTTCGCCCATGCCCTGAAAACTGTACGGCGACGACCGCGGTTTGTACGCTCCTCCGCGCAAAAGAACCGCACCGCTTCGTGCAACGCTTTCTGCAATTTCCATGATTTGCGTGCGGCTTTCAACTGCGCAGGGTCCTGCAATGGAAACGATGTGCTGTCCGCCGATCCGGATTTTTTGTCCGCGGTTATTCGGAATTTCGATGATGGTATTTTCTTTTTTGAATTCGCGGCTGGCGAGTTTGTACGGTTTGCTGATGGGAATGACGTTGCTCACGCCCGGCAAAAGTTCGACTTCCTTTACGTCCATGGAAACTTTTCCCACGGCTGCAATTACTGTGTCTTCTTCACCGACGATTTCGTTTATCCTGAAATTTTTTTCCGATAAAAAACGGCGCAAATTTTCTTTTTGTTCTTGCGTGGAATCTTTTTTTAAAACAATGACCATGATGGCGCGAATGATAGTACAATTTTTTTCTTTTTTCAATTAAACCGATTTTCGTCGATTACAAAACCCCGCGGAAAAAATTTTGTGCAAAAAAAACGACGTGGAAATTCTGCGAAAAAATTTTGTGCAAAAAAAAAAGCTGTGGAAATTTCGCGGAAAAAATTAATGCAAAAAAAACGACGAGGAAATTTTGCGGAAAAAAAATAAGCAAAAAAAAAAGAAGAGAAAAATT
>CAZACA010000198.1:0-2997 GCA_964483515.1 uncultured Treponema sp. | reverse complement strand
CGATTTTTTCAGTAATCCGCCCCGCACAAAACGAAAGCGAAAACGAATGAAATTTCCTGCGGTTTTTTTACTGGCGATTTTTTTTGTTTGCGGCGAATTTTTTGCAGAAGAATTTTCGGAGGGCAGAATGGAATTTGAAAAACTGGACGAAAAAGAAATTTTAATCGAATCGTCGTTTTTTGTTTCGGAAATTGACGATGAAACTTTTGCGCGGATGAAGGGAAAATCTTTCAGGGAAAATTGCACGGTTCCGCGGGACGAACTTCGGCTTGTTCGCGTGCTGCACAAAAATCTTTCGGGAAAAATCTGTTCGGGCGAAATCGTGTGCAACAAAAAAATTGCGTGGACGCTGACGGAAATTTTTGCGGAACTTTTTAAGGCTGATTATCCCGTCGAAAAAATTCATCTTGTGGACGACTACGATGGCGACGACGAAAAATCCATGGCGGACAACAATTCATCGTGCTTTAATTTTCGATTCATTTCGCACACAAAAAAAATTTCAAATCATGCGCGGGGAATGGCAATCGACATAAATCCGCTTTACAATCCGTACTGCAAAACCGTTGACGGAAAACCAAGCGTTGAGCCGGCGAATGCAGCGGAATTCACCGACCGGACGAAAAATTTTCCGTACAAAATTCAGCACGGCGATTTATGCTGGAAAATTTTTACTTCCCGCGGATTCGAGTGGGGCGGCGACTGGGAAAACGTAAAAGACTGGCAGCATTTTGAAATGAACGCGGACTGAATTTTTTCAGTGCGATGCGATTTTTATTCCAGAGCGCTGCGATTTTATTCCAGAGCGCTGCGGATTTTTTCCAGTGCTTCCTGCAAAGTTTTTTGCGGCGTGGCGATGTTCAGCCTCTGAAAATTTTTTCCTTCCGTGCCGAACATGGTTCCGCGGTCGAGCCAGACTTTCGCCTTTTGAACGATGGTGTGGTCGAGTTCTTCGTCGCTTAAACCGTAAGCAGAAAAATCCAGCCAGAGCAAAAAAGTTCCTTCAGGTTCCACGAGCCGGACGCGATTCATTTTTTCCGCAATGAATTTCCGCACGAAATTTAAATTTTCCGCCAGATGAATTTTCAGCGCGTCAAGCCAGATTCCGCCGTTTTCGTAAGCAGCCACCGTCGCCACAAGTCCCATGATGTTCGGTTCGTCGTAGCCGGTTTTGTCCTTTTCGTCGCGGAACTTTTTTTTCAGCACGGGATTCTGAATGAAATTCGTGGAAAATTGCAGGCCAGCCAGATTAAACGTTTTGCTCGCTGAAGTTGAAACGACGCAATTCCACGCGGCTTCCTTTGAAATCGTAGAAAAAACAGTGTGCACGTTTTCGCCGAAAGTAAAATCGTTGTGAATTTCGTCGGCAAAAATTATTACGTTGCGCTTAATGCAAATTTCAGAAATTTTTTGCAGTTCCGATTTTTTCCAGACGCGTCCGACCGGATTATGCGGACTGCACAGAATAAAAAGTTTTACGCCGTCTGATTCGATTTTTTTTTCAAAATCCGCGAAATCAATTTCGTAGTGTCCGTTTTTTTCGATCAGCGAATTTTCTACCGTCCGTCGTCCGTTCAGTTCGATCATGTTTTTAAACGGATAATAAACCGGCGTCATAATCAGAACTCCGTCGCCTTCCGAAGTGAATGCACGAATTGCGCAGGAAATTGCAAAAACTACGCCCGGCGTGTTCACAATCCAGTTCCGCTGAATTTCAAAATCGTGGCGGGTTTTCATCCAGTTTTTCAGCGCGGAAAAATATTTTTCGTCAGTGCACGAATAGCCGAAAATTCCGTGGGAAACTTTTTTGTTCAGCGCGTCCAGAATGCACGGTGCAGTCGGAAAATCCATGTCGGCAACCCAAAGCGGCAGAACGTCTTCAGGCTTTCCGCGGATTGCAGCAAGGTCGGTTTTGATGGCGTTTGTTCCGCGTCGTTCAGTAAAATCGTTGAAAGAAAATTCATTCATTTTTTTTGCTCCAAAAATTTTTTTAGTCCAGGGCGTTTTTCAGGTCGCGGATTAAATCGTCCGCATTTTCGATTCCCACCGAAAGCCGCAGAAGTTTATCCGTAATTCCGCGGGCATTCCGCTCTTCGTCGGGAACATCCACGTGAGTCTGCGTTTTGGGGTAAGTGATGAGAGTGTCCACGCCGCCCAGACTTTCCGCGAAGTGAATGACTTTCACCGATTTCAAAACTTTTTCTACGGTCGCCACGGAATCCACGTAAAACGAAATCATGCTTCCGCCGCCTTTTGCCTGGGCACAATTTATTTCGTAGCCTTTTGAATTTTTTATTCCGGGAAAAAGAACTTTCTGCACGCGATGATGATTCTGCAAAAATTCCGCGATGATTCGTGCATTTTCGTTCTGCCGCTGAACACGCAGAAAAAGCGTTTTAATTCCGCGGACAATCATGTAACTGTCGAAAGGAGAAAGCGCCGAACCCGTGGTTTTTACGATCAGTTCCAGATTTTTTGCGATTTTTTCATCGTTCGTGGTGACGAATCCTGCAAGAGTATCGTTGTGTCCGCAGAGAAATTTCGTTCCGCTCTGAATCACCGCGTCTGCACCGAGGGAAATGGGCTGCTGAATGCACGGCGTCAAAAATGTGTTGTCCACGATTAAAATCATTCCGTTTTCGTGAGCAAACTGCGCCGTTTTTTTTATGTCAGTAATTTTCATCAGCGGATTTCCGGGCGTTTCGACGTAAATTATTTTTGTATTTTTTTTCACCGAATTCCGGATGTTTTCAAAATCCGAAGTGTCCGTGTAAGTAACTTCGTAGCCAAGCCGCGCGCCGATGGAATTAAAAAGCCGTTCAGTTCCGCCGTAAAGGTCGTCCGAACAGATTATGTGGCTGCCTTTTTCAAACGTGTCGAACAGTGCTGTGATTGCCGCCATTCCGCTTGTAAACGCAAAGCCGAATTTTGCGCCGTCCAGACTCGCGACAGTTTTTTCCAGATAATCACGCGTAGGATTTTTCAGCCGCGAATAAT
>CAZACA010000197.1:0-3020 GCA_964483515.1 uncultured Treponema sp. | reverse complement strand
TCCGCGGAAAAAATTAAACGTGTTGTACTAAAAAATCCGTGAAAACACCTTGAAAACCGCGCCAATAACACTATAATCATCGTTATCTCGCATTTTTTTGGAGGAAAAATGAAAAAAATTTTATCGTGTGCGGTGGTTTTTGCCGCAGTTCTGTCGTCGGGCATTTTTCTTTGTTCGGCAAAAAAGCAAAAGCAGGTGAAAATCGGCGTGATTCAACTGGTGGAACATCCGGCGCTTGATTCGTCCTATCAGGGATTCGTTGACGGGCTGAAAGAAGCGGGCTACATCGACGGAAAAAACATTAAAATCGACTACGAAAACGCTCAGGGCGAACAGTCAAACTGCGTTACCATCGCGGACAAACTCATTACAAAACGAAGCGATTTGATTTTTGCCATTGCGACACCGGCGGCTCAGGCAGTTGCAAACAAAACTTCGTCCATTCCGATTGTTGTAACGGCTGTTACTGATCCAAAAACCGCGGGACTCGTGGAATCCAACGAAAAACCTGGCACAAACGTTACGGGAACTTCGGATTTGACTCCTGTGGCGGCGCAGATTGAACTTTTAAAGAAACTTCTTCCTTCCGCGAAAAAAATCGGACTGCTTTATTGTTCCAGCGAAGAAAATTCCAAATTTCAGATTAACATTGCAAAAGCGGAACTCAAGAAAAACGGACTTTCTTTTGTGGACGCGACGGTTTCCAACACGAATGAAGTTCAGCAGGTAGTTCAGAGCCTGGTGGGAAAAGTCGACGCAATTTACACGCCCACGGATAACATGATTGCAAGCACGATGGCGACCGTTGCCCTTGTAGCGAATGCGGCGAAACTTCCCGTAATTACCGGCGAAGAAGGAATGGTTCAGCAGGGAGGACTTGCGACTTACGGAATCAACTACTATCAGCTGGGAAAGCAGGCGTCAAAAATGGCGATTGAAATTTTCAAGGACGGAAAAAAGCCTTCCGAAATGCCGATTCAGTATTTGAGCAACTGCGATTTTTCGTACAATCCGGAAACTGCCGCAATTTTAGGCGTAAAAATTCCTGACGATTTAACGAAATAAAACGAAATTTTGCGTTCCCTCCGTTTTCGGGGGGATTTTTTTTGCTTTTCCGCGGATTCCCCAAACCAAAAAAATGACATGGCGCGGAAAGTTTGTTATAATCCCACCCATGATTGAATCTTTGTTTGAATTTCTTTCTTCTTTTTCCGGGGCGATGCTCGGTGCGGTTTCTCAGGGCGTTTTGTGGGGAATTATGGCTTTGGGCGTTTACATTACGTTCAAAATTCTCGATTTTGCCGACATGACCGTGGACGGAAGTTTTGCGCTGGGCGGATGTATCTGCGCGGTTTTTGTGGTAAAGGGTGCAAATCCTCTTCTGGCAGTTCTTCTGGCGACTTTTGCAGGGGCGGCGGCAGGATTCGTAACCGGATTTTTAACTACGAAATTTAAAATTCCCGGCATTCTTTCAGGAATTCTGGTGCAGCTGGCGTTGTATTCCATTAACCTGCGGATTCTGGACGGACCGAACAAATCGCTGAAAAAAATTCACACGACAATCATGGACTGGATAAACCGCGACATGAAACTGGGAGAAATTTTTCCGTATGCATCCATTTCGCTTTCGGGGCTGATTGTGGGCGTTATTTTTGTTGCTGCACTGATTTTCGCGCTGTACTGGTTTTTCGGTACTGAAACCGGAAGCGCAATCCGTTCAACCGGCGACAACGTTTCCATGAGCCGCGCACAGGGAATCGACACGGACGCAATGCAGATTCTCGCGCTGATGATTGCCAATGCACTTGTTGCCATGAGCGGTTCGCTTGTCATGCAGCAGCAGCGGGTGGGCGACGTAAGCATGGGAATCGGAACGATTGTTATTGGTCTGGCATCGATTATCATCGGCGAAGTGATTTTCGGCAGACGGTTCGGATTCTGGTGGCGGCTGCTTTCGGTGGTTTTCGGTTCGATTATTTACAGAATGATTATTGCGGTGGTTCTGCAGATGGGACTGAAATCGCAGGATTTGAAGCTGATTTCTGCCATCGTGCTTACAGTGGCGCTTTCTGTTCCCGTGCTGAAAAAAAAGTACGCGAAAAAAATTCCTCAGGAGGCAAAAAATGCTTGAAGTAAAACACGTTTCAAAAACTTTCAATCCGGGCACCATTACCGAACGAAAAGCGCTCAAGGACATAAATTTAACGCTGAATGACGGCGATTTTGTTACCGTAATCGGCGGAAACGGAGCAGGAAAATCCACGCTGCTGAATTTAATTGCGGGCGTTTACGAATGCGATTCGGGCAGCATAATTCTGGACGGCGAAGACATTACGCGGCAAAAGGAACACGTCCGTGCAAAATATCTTGGCAGGGTTTTTCAGGATCCCATGCGCGGAACTGCGTCTTCCATGGAAATTCAGGAAAATCTTGCACTGGCACGTCGGCGCGGAAAAAAACGCGGACTCAAATGGGGAATTCAGAACGACGAAAAGCAGGAATATTTGCAGAAACTTGCCCTTCTGGAACTTGGCCTTGAAGAACGGATGTCGGCAAAAGTGGGGCTTCTTTCGGGCGGACAGCGGCAGGCACTGACTCTTCTGATGGCGACGTTGCAAAAACCGAAACTTCTTCTGCTGGACGAACACACGGCGGCACTCGACCCGAAAACTGCGCACAAAGTTCTGGAACTGACGGAACAGTTCGTGCAGAAAGACCGGCTGACGACGTTCATGGTAACGCACAACATGAAAAATGCCATCCGCTACGGAAACCGCCTGATTATGATGCTGGACGGAAGAATCGTTTACGAAGCATCCGGCGACGAAAAAAAGAATCTGAAGGTGCAGGATTTGCTCGAAAAATTCCAGATGGTAAGCGGAACGGACGACCAGGTTTCCGACAGGATGCTTTTGAGCTGATTTTTTTCCGCGGAACTTTTTTTGCAGGATTTTTTGTTTGCACAAATTCTTTTCGGGCGTTATTTATGCAAACAAAATCGCATTTTCCGCGGAAAATCA
>CAZACA010000196.1:0-3054 GCA_964483515.1 uncultured Treponema sp. | reverse complement strand
CCGTAACCGAACGCGTCATAAATGCAGTAATCGTAACCGCAGACTGATAAAAAAAGTTCATGAATCGGGGCGATTTTGCTCCGATTTTTTTTCACAGCCTGAAGTACCGCCATTCCGCACAAAAACCTTCCCTGAAGAAATCTTCAAAATCCCTTTTGGAAAAAAAAAAATTCTGCTACAGTACGCGCCATGGAAAAAAACATCGAAATTTTAGATTCTACTTTGCGCGACGGTTCCCAGGGCGAAGGAATCAGCTATTCAGTTCAGGACAAAATTCACATCGTTCAGGCGCTGGACGAACTGGGCGTAAAATTCATCGAAGCGGGAAATCCCGGCTCCAATCCGAAGGACATGGAATTTTTTCAGCGCGCGAAGGAACTCAATCTGAAAAATTCAAAAATCGTTGCGTTCGGCTCCACACGGCGGAAAGATTCTTCATGCGCGGAAGATTCAAATTTGCAGAGCCTGCTTTCGGCGGAAACGGAAACCGTTGTTATTTTCGGCAAAACCTGGGATTTTCAGGCGACGGAAATTCTGCACGCTTCTCCGGAAGAAAATCTCGAAATGATAAACGACACCTGCGCATATTTAAAGCAGCGCGGACGAAACGTAATTTTCGATGCGGAACATTTTTTCACGGGCTACAAATCCAACGCGGAATACGCCATGAAAGCACTTCAGGCGGCAATCGACGGCGGGGCGAGCGTTTTATGTTTATGCGAAACGAAAGGCGGAGCAATGCTTGACGAATGCAGGAAAGGCGTTCACGAAGCAGTTGCACGATTTGCAAAGGGCGCGAAAATCGGAATTCACACGCACAACGATTCAGGACTTGCCGTGGCAAATTCGCTGGTGGCGGTGGAAGAAGGCGCGACTCACGTTCAGGGCGTTCTTTTAGGATTCGGTGAGCGGACTGGAAACGCAAATCTTTCGGCGGTAATTGCAAACCTTCAGCTGAAAATGAATTATCAGTGCATTCCTGACGAAAATCTCAAACTTCTTACGCCAATCTGTAAGCGCGTTTCGGAAATTTCAAACATTCCCCTGGAAAGCGGACTGCCTTACGTGGGACAGAATGCTTTTGCGCACAAAGCCGGAATGCACATCGATGCGGTTTTGAAAAATCCTTTCGCGTACGAACACATTTCCCCTGAAACGGTGGGCAATGAACGCGTTTTTTTAATGAGCGAAGTGGCGGGCAGAAGCATGGTCATCGAAAAAATCAAGAAATTCGACCCGACGATTACAAAATCCAATCCGAAAGTTTCCGAAATCATGACGAAAGTAAAAGACCTGGAGCATCAGGGTTATCAGTTTGAAGGCGCGGACGGAAGTTTTGAACTTCTGGTACGAAAATGCATCGGAAAATATCAGCCGTTTTTCAAATTGTGCTACTACAAGACTTCGGACGAATCTCCGCTGATTGAAAAAGGACTGTATTCCTTTGCGCAGTTAAAAATCGAAGTGGACGGACACGAAGAAATTTCCGCGGGAGAAGGAAACGGTCCCGTAAATTCGCTGGATGTCGCACTCAGGACTGCACTCAAATCGTTTTATCCGCGGGTTCAGGACATTCACCTGACCGATTACAAAGTCCGCGTTCTGGACGGAAAATCCGCTACGGCAGCAAGAGTCCGCGTTTTAATCGAATCCACCGACGGAACCGACAGCTGGACGACAATCGGCGTAAGCTGCGACGTAATCGAAGCGTCATGGCTGGCACTGGTCGACTCATTCGAGTACAAACTCATAAAGGACATCGAAAAACGCTATCAGAAGTACATTTAGCCGAACTTTACAAAAAAAAGCGATTGGGCTATTCTTGCTGAACTTTAGCGGTGCTTAAGAAAATCAAGTGCCGCTGAAAATTCATCTTTGCGAGGAAAGCATGGAAAAAAATATTGCACTTATTCCCGGCGACGGAATCGGTCCGGATGTTGTTGCCGAAGCCGTAAATGTTCTTGATACCGTGGCGAAAAAATTCGGTCACAAATTCAACTATCAGAATGTAATTGCAGGCGGAATTTCCATCGACAGATACGGAAAGCCGCTGATTCAGTCTGAACTGGACAAATGCCTTAAAAGCGATGCGGCGCTGCTTGGTGCGGTGGGCGGCCCCAAATGGGACAATCTGGCGTCAGAAATCCGTCCTGAAAAAGCGCTTCTTGGTCTGCGCGGCGGCATGAAAGTTTTCGCGAATCTTCGTCCGGCGGTAATGTGGAAGCAGTTAAAGGATGCCTGTCCGCTGAAAAACGAAATCGTGGGCGAAGGTCTGGACATTCTGATTGTGCGGGAACTCATTTCGGGAATTTATTTCGGCGACAGGGGAACCAGTGCAGACGGAAAATCGGCGTGGGACACTGAAAAATATTCATGGAACGAAATCGAACGAATCGTGCGGATGGGATTTGAATTTGCGCAGAAACGAAAAAAGCGGCTGTGCGTGGTGGACAAGGCGAACATCCTGAATTCAAGTCAGCTGTGGCGAAAAGTTACTGAATCCGTAAAAGGCGACTACGGCGACGTGGAACTTTCGTATCTTTACATCGATAACGCGTCAATGCAGCTTGTACGAAATCCGCGGCAGTTTGACGTAATCGCTACGAGCAATATGTTCGGCGACATTCTTTCTGACGAAGCGAGCCAGATTACGGGTTCAATCGGAATGCTTGCGTCGGCGTCGTTGGGCGAAAGCGGTCCCGGACTTTACGAACCGATTCATGGTTCTGCGCCGGACATTGCAGGAAAAGACCTGGCGAATCCGCTGGCAACGATTCTTTCTGCGGCGATGCTTCTGCGGTACAGTTTCGGTCTGGAAACGGAAGCGAAATCCATCGAAAATGCCGTGAACCAGGTTCTTGACGAAGGCTACCGAACGGGCGACATTGCCGGTGCCAGGGCCGATGAACTGAAATCCGCCGGAAAACTCGTGGGCACAAAAAAAATGGGCGCACTCGTGGCAGAACGAATTTAACCGTAGCAAAAGAAATTTTAGCGGACGAAAAATGCTTCGTCCGTTTTTTTATGCACAAATTCTTTTTGAAAGTCTGGCAA
>CAZACA010000195.1:0-3122 GCA_964483515.1 uncultured Treponema sp. | reverse complement strand
TTCCCCGAAAATTCTCCGCGGTTGAAAAACAGTTTCGTTTCATGTATCATCGCCGCATGAGTACACGATGTTTTACTATGTTGAAGCCTGGCGTGTTGAATCGTCGGCTTGTGGGCGAAGTTATCAGCCGTCTGGAAAAAAAAGGGCTGAAGTTGATCGGGCTTAAGCTGATGAATATCAGTGCGGAACTGGCTGCAAAGCATTACGCGGAACACAAGGGAAAAGCGTTTTACGATCCGCTGGTGGATTACATTACGAGCGGTCCTGTAGTTGCCATGGTCTGGCAGGGAGACGATTGCGTTACCCTCGTGCGGAAAATTACCGGCGCTACAAATCCTGCGGAAGCCATGCCCGGAACGATTCGCGGAGATTTTTGCTGCCACACGCAGAACAATATCATTCATGCCAGCGACTGTGACGAAAGCGCAAATCGCGAAATTGCACTTTTTTTCAAACCGGAAGAATTGATTGAATGGGAAGATCAGGCGTCCGTCTGGTTTTAGCATAACCGAATTTTTGTGTGCGGAAGAAAATTCCGCGCATTTTTTATTTTCAAAATATGGACGAATCCTAAAAATCTGCATTTAGGATTTTTCTCTATTCTGATTTGCATGAAAAAAGTGAGAGGGTTTTTCAAAAGGAAATTGCAATGGAAAAATTTGAAGTGGGTGTAATTGGAGCCGGCGCATGGGGAACTGCACTTGGAACTGCACTTGCCCGCGGAGGTCACAAGGTTCAACTTTGGGCGCTGGAAGATGATGTCGTGGAATCCATAAATTCGCGTCATCAGAACGAACGGTATCTTCCTGATTTCAATCTGGAAAAATCGATGACAGCCAGTTCCGACATTGAAGAAGTCGCTTCCGATAAAAAATTTTTGATTCTGGGCAGTCCGTCCCTTTATCTTGCTTCTACCATAAAAAAATTCGTCAGCGTTCCGAACGTAAAATACGGTTCCACCATAATCGGTGCGCTTACAAAAGGATTTGTGCCGGGCGAAAGCGGAATGCCGAAATTCGTTCTGGATACAATCGAAGACGCGCTGCCTGAATGCTACAAAAATGCGACGGTTTACATTGCCGGACCGAGTCATGCGGAAGAAGTTGCCATGGGAAAAATTACCGGGCTGATTACGGCGAGCCAGCATCACAGAAATGCGGTAAAAATGCGCGACCTTCTGCGTGTGGAAGGAATCATGGCGTATGCTTCGTTCGATACAATCGGCGTGCAGGTTTGTGCTGCGGCAAAAAATGTAATTGCCGTGGTTTACGGTGCCATGGATGCCCTTGCTGAATCAAGTCCGATTTTCGGCGACAACACGGAAAGTCTTCTGATGGCTGCGGGACTGAACGAAATTCAGACTCTCGGTTTTGCAATGGGTGCAACTCACGCGGCAACTTTTACTTCCATCAGCGGAGTGGGCGACCTGGACGTAACCTGCAAATCGCGCTACGGAAGGAACCGCCGGTTCGGTCAGGAAATCATCAAATCGGGAATCCTCGATCAATTTAAAAATCTTGACGATTTAATCGACAACGTAAAAAAAATCGGTTACCTGCCTGAAGGAGCCATCGCCTGCAAATACGTTCATCAGATTTCTCAGCGGAAAGGGCTGAAACTGCCGATTTGCAACGCGCTTTACAAAGTTTTAAACAAAGAAATGAATGCGGAAGAATGTCTGAAGGAACTTCTTCTGAACCGGTAGGTGAAAAATGCTTGAAAAATTAACAGGAACTTTCAGCGGAATAATCCGTACGCTGAGCGGAAAATCGTCCATCACGGAAAAAAATATCGAAGAAACCGTGGAACAGATTAAAATGGCGCTTCTGGATGCCGACGTAAATCTGCGCGTAGTCCGGCGGTTCGTCAATGCCACTGCGGAAGAAGCGAAGGGCGAAAAAGTTTTAAAATCGGTTAATCCGGGCCAGCAGTTCGTAAAAATAATTTATGACAAAATCGTTTCCATGCTGGGCGACAAAAAAACTGACCTGGCGCTGAAAGGAACCGACACCCAGTCAGTGATTCTGCTTCTGGGATTGCAGGGCGCGGGAAAAACGACTGCTGCACACAAACTCGCTGCACGGTTAAAAAAAGACGGACGGAAACCGCTTCTGGTTGCCTGCGACCTGGTTCGGCCTGCTGCGGTGGAACAGCTTTGCGTTCTGGGCGAAAAAATCGGCGTGGAAGTTTATAAGGAAACGGGCGCGAAAAATGCAGTAAAAGTTTCTGAAAACGCACTGGATTTTGCGCGGAAAAACGGATTCGACACGGTGATTGTGGACACTGCGGGACGGCTTCAGATTGACGACGAAATGATGGCGGAACTCTGCGACATGAAAAAATCCGTGAATCCCGTGGAAACGATTCTTGTGGCGGATTCCATGACCGGACAGAATGCCGTAGAAATCGCGAAAACTTTCGACGAGCGGCTGGGGCTTTCGGGCGTAATCCTCACGAAATTCGATTCTGATGCGCGGGGCGGTGCGGCACTTTCGCTGAAATCCATTACGCAAAAACCGATTCTTTTCATCGGAACGGGCGAAAAAACCGAAGATTTTGAAGTTTTTCATCCTGACAGAATTGCAGGCCGGATTCTGGGCATGGGCGACGTGGTTTCGCTGGTGGAAAAAGCACAGCAGACGGTTGACCAGGAAGCGGCGCTCAAAATGCAGAAAAAAATGCAGCGGAACGAATTTACACTGCAGGATATGCTTGAGCAGCTGGAGCAGGTGGAAAAAATGGGCAGTATGCGGAGCCTTATCGACATGATGCCGGGACTTTCGGGCCGAATTTCCGACGAACAGCTCGATTCCATGGGCGGAATGAAGCATCAGAAAGCCATAATTCAGAGCATGACCATAAAAGAACGCATGAATCATCTGATAATCGGGCCGTCCAGACGAAAACGGATTGCAAAAGGCAGCGGAACGAGCGTTCAGGAAGTAAACAAGCTCATCAAGCAGTTTGAAAAAACGAAACTGACCATGAAAAAGCTGTCGCGAAACAGGGGCGCACAGGCAAAACTCATGCAGCAGATGACCATGGGCGGAAAAATGCAGCTCCCCGGCGGATTCGATGTGCCTGAAGGATTTAAATTTTAGCCTGAAACTTTCGCCCGATGC
>CAZACA010000194.1:0-3126 GCA_964483515.1 uncultured Treponema sp. | reverse complement strand
ACAAAAAGTTTTAAAAAAATTCCGGCGCATTTTTTTCCGCTGAAATTTCCGCGCAGAATTTTCGTTCAGCATTTACACAAAAAGTTTTAAAAAAATTCAGTCCGATTTTATTCACTTAAATTTATTTGTTTTTGTTTATGATTCGGCTTTCCGCCTTGCCCGACGAAATTTCGATGTAGCGCACAAAAAGCGAAACTTTATTTTCTTCGTTCAAGTTTTTCCAAATTTCCGCGGCAAAATCATCGATGGATTTTTCAGGCAGTTCCAGCAGTTCGCATTCGCCCTCGAAACTTGGCAGCGGATTTCCGTTCTCCATGTACGTGTGAATGTAGCGGCCGATTCCTGCTCGCGGATTTTCGTAGTTGAAAAAATAGCGGTTCACGGATTCAGCGTCGCCTTCGTCACTTTTTAAAATCGAAAAGGAAAGGGAAAATTTTCCGCCGGTCAAATCGATGAGCGAAGAAATGCGCGGCGTAAAATTCGGGGAGTCAGGCTCGAACGTTCGCGTGGACAAAGATTTTTCAAAAGGAACGCCGTCCTGCAATCCGCGGAAAATTGTGTCGGTCTGGTCACCGTTCGTAACGATTGTGCGCGCGCCCAGAACTTTCACCGGCGAATAAATTATCAGCGACGGATCGGTGAGTTTCGTTTCGTCAAAGGCTTTCGTTTTTATGTCGTCACCTTCCGCTACAAAAATTCGGTTGCGGCTGTTTTCGCTTCTGCCCATGATCCAGTATGCGGCAACTGCATTTTTTCCGTCGGCGGATTTTCCTGCAATGATTCCGCGGCCCGGATACTGATTTTTTGAAAGTGCTTCGCGAATTGTTTTTAAAATCATAATTCCTCCTGAAAAAATTCGATGGCGAAAAGATAGCACAATTTTTTTTTTTTATAAAGGAATTCATTCCGCGGAAAATTCCGTTCATCCGATTCAGTTCGATTCGATTCGATTCGATTCAGCCGGCAAAAAAAATTTCCGCGGCAAAATTTGAATTTAAAAATCATCTCGGATATAATCAGCGCAACACATCAGGGAACTGCTATGAATTCAATTTTAAAAGTCACCGATTTCGATTTTTGCGCGCTCGTAATTTTCGTCTTCCTTCTGGTTTCCACAATTTTCAGAAACATGACGAAAGGCAGGGCGAATTTATTTTTTCTTTCCATGCTCATCGTTTCCATCGTTTCGGTGGCGGCGGATATTTGCGCGGCGACTCTGGACAATCTGGGCGGCGGCAACATAAAGGCAAAATATTTTTTTCACACGATTTATCTTTTCACGCACAATCTGGTGGCGCCCTATTATTTTTTTTATCTGGTGACGCTCACGGATTCATGGCACAAATTAAAGGAAAACAAAATTCGCATTGCGGCGGTTTGCGTTCCCGTTGCAGTAATCGTGGCGGAATTTCTGGCGAACCCGTTTTTTAAAAATGTTTTTTACATTTCGCAGAACGGCGAGTACATCCGCGGAAAGCACATTTTCGTCCTGTATTTTTTTGCGGCGTATTTTCTTGTCTGCGGATTCGTGTACATTTTCCGCTACCGGAATTTTTTTTCCGTGGAACGGCTCATTTCACTTGTGTCACTTTTTCCGCTCATCGTCACGGCAACGATCATTCAATTTTTTCAGCCCGAATTTTTAATCGAAATGTTTGCCAACAGCTGCGCACTGCTTTTCATTTCCATGATGATTCAGCGGCCCGAAGAAACCATCGACGTGGAAACCGGTCTGGGCAGAATGAGCTGGTACGTTTCGTCGGTGAAGCACGCGTATCAGAACAAAAAATCCATGGACATAATTTTAATCGACGTGGAAAATTACGAAGCCATAAAGCAGGTGCTCGGCTACGAAGAAACGAATTCGGCGATGAAAAATCTGGCTGAATTTTTTACGTCCACCGAAAAAGATTTTTTATTTTCCGCGGAATGGTTTCATCTGGGCGAAGGAAAATTCCGCTGCATCGTCGATCCGAAATTTTTTGAAAAAACCGTTCGCCTTGCAGAATTTTTAAACGATGAACTCAAAAAAAATTTTCCGCACAACCGCATGGAACTGAATCTTGTTTCGCGCGTCTGCCTTGTGCGCTGCCCCGATGACATTGACGATGCGGATTCAGTTCTGGCGTTCGGAAAAGATTTGCGCCTGATAAAAAATTCCGGCAAAGTTTTTTTCGCGTCCACTTCGTTCAAAAAGGAACGGTACGACGTAATGAAAAACATCGACAGAATAATTGAGCGCGCATTGCTGCAAAAAAAATTTCAGGTTTACTATCAGCCGATTTTTTCGCTGAACGAAAACCGGTTCAATTCCGCCGAAGCGCTTTTGCGTCTGTGCGATGACGAGCACGGATTTATTTCGCCTGAAGATTTTATTCCCGCTGCGGAAAAAAGCGGCGCCATTCAAAAAATCGGAGCGTTTGTCCTGCACGAAGTTTTTGCGTTCATTGCAAGCGACGAATTTAAAAATTTAAATCTGGATTACATCGAAATAAATCTTTCCGTGGCGCAATGTATGCAAAACGATCTGGCAAATCAAATTTTAAATTTAATGGACGAATACAAAATTTCCGCGGAAAAAATAAATCTGGAAATCACCGAAACCGCCGCTTCACTTTCGCAAAAAACCATGATGGACAATCTCCTTGCCCTTCACGAACGCGGCATAAAATTTTCGCTGGACGATTTTGGCACGGGCTATTCAAACATGCAGCGGATTGCGTCCCTTCCCCTTCACATCGTCAAGCTGGACAAAAGTTTTACCCGCACCGACGAAAATCCCAAACTCGAAATCATTCTGCTCAATTCCATAAAAATGATAAAAGCCATGAACATGAAAATTGTGGTGGAAGGAATCGAAACCGAATCCATGCTGAACCAATTTAAAAATTTGCAGTGCGAATTTATTCAGGGCTACTATTATTCAAAGCCGATTCCAAAAAACGATTTTGTAGAATTCATCCGGACGCACAACTGATTTTGCCGGATTAAATTTTTATGCATGAATTTTTTTCGCGCCAATTTTTCGGCGAAAGTCCCGTATGCTGATGAAAAATCCTGCTGAAGTAAAGCGGATTTTTCTTCCATGGAAAATCTGGTGAAAAATTTCAGCTTTGAAAATTCCGA
>CAZACA010000193.1:0-3129 GCA_964483515.1 uncultured Treponema sp. | reverse complement strand
TTCCATGCAACCGCTCCGTGGGGATCGATGGTGTAGCCGGTTTTTGACTTGCACTGCCTGATTCCGTCCAGCGTTCCTTCGTCGTCAGTCCAGTACGATGCAAAAATTTCGCGCACTTCTTCCAGTGAATACATTGCCGAAATCCGCTCGTAGTTGCTCGGTGCGCCCACGTCCATGGCATTGCTCAGCGTTGCAACCGACGGACGCGTTCTGTATTCGCCCGTAGCAATCCAGTCGGGAACCGTATGATTTGCATTTGTCGCCGCAACGAATCCCGCGATTGGTGCGCCCATTTTTTTTGCAATCAGTCCGGAAGTCAGATTGCCGAAATTTCCGCTGGGAACGACTGCAATGATGGAAGCATCGTCGATTTTGCTGTCCAGGGGAATCCGGTTTTTTACGACGAGTGACGAAAAAGTGTAGTAAAACGCCTGGGGCAGAAGCCGCGAAATGTTGATGGAATTTGCAGAAGAAAGGCGGAATTTTTTCCGTAAATCTTTGTCCACGAATGCAGTTTTTACAAGTTTCTGGCAGTCGTCAAAAGTTCCGTTTACTTTCAGCGCGCGCACGTTTCCCGTAAAAGTTGAAAGCTGTTTTTCCTGAAGCGGAGAAATTTTTCCGTCGGGGAAAAGAATCGTTACGTCAATTCCGGGAACATTTAAAAATGCACTTCCCACCGCGGAACCCGTATCGCCTGAAGTCGCCACCAGAATGTGCAGGTTGTCGTTTTCGCTTTTGTTGAAGTATGACATTACCCGCGCCATGAACCGTGCACCGAAATCTTTAAACGCACAGGTGGGACCGTGAAAAAGTTCCAGCACGTAGGTAACCGGATCGATGGGAACGATTTTTGCGCTGAACGGATAGCAGTCCTGAATTATGCTTTCCAGATCGCTTTCGGGAATTTCGCCCTGAACGAAGGGTTTTGCCATTTCGTATGCAACTTCGCGAAAGGAAGGTTCGGGAATTTTTTCCAAAAAGGATTGCGGCAAAGCAGGAAAACTTGTGGGAATGTAAAGTCCGCCCGTTGCTGCATTCATTCCGTTTAAAACGGCGGTTCTGAAATTGACGCTAACTTTTTTGTCTCGTGTGTCGGTGTAAATCATTTTTTTTCCTTTGGGAGAAATCCCGAAATTTTTTCGGAAAGAATATCACATACATTTCATTTTTGCAAATTTTCCAGAAGGAACGAAAAAATCGTCAGCGTCAGGTTATACGCAAAATGAACTGCCCACGGCGTAAAAATGCTTCCGGTTTTTTTTCGGCAGAAGCGTAGCACCATTCCGCAGAAAAAAGCGTATGCCACGGAAAAAATTCCCAGATAAAGATGCGCCAGTGCAAACGAAAAAAGTGCAATGAATTCCGCGGAAAAAACAAAAATTTTTTTGGACGGAAAAAAATACAGAAGGAATTCGGGCAGAAACTGACGGTAAAATTCTTCTTCAAAAAAACTTGCGGCGCCCAGCGAAAAAATCAGCGAAACAAAATAAAAAAAATCCGGCGAGTCGGCAAAAACGAATTTTTCTTCCGCGGGAAATTTCTTCGTTAGAATTGCAGCGGCATTCGTGGCGGCAAAAATCAGCATTAAAAAACCAAGCGTCATTGCACCGTAAAAAAGCGATTTTATCAGGCGTGAAAATTTTTCTTTTTGCGACGAAATTTTTTTCTGCGGAAAAACCGACAGGAACTGAACCTGCAAAAAAATCGCGGCGGCTGCTTCAGGAACCACGGCAAAATTAAACGAAAGGACCGTCCGTTCGGGATGACTTGCGAAAATCGGCGGAAGGGCGAAAATTGAAAAAAGTATGAAAAATTCGGCGTAAAGGTATTTTTTTTTCATGTTTGGCGTTATAATTCGGCAGATTCTACCCAAAAAAATGTTCGAGGTCAATTTATGCCGATTCTACTTTCGATTGTTCTGGTTTTTGCCAGCATGGTTCTCCTTGTAAGAGTGTACTCGTTCTTCAGTGAAAAATTGCAGTTTTTTTCCCGCGGATTCGACTTCGGATTCAAAATGCGCGAAATTTCGGCGTTGTGGAAACTTTCCAAAAAATGTCATCTTGCCGAACCCCTTTCGCTTTATTATTCGGAAAATTCCGTGAACAAATGCATTGCCAGCGTCATTGAAAGCGCAAAAAAATCGGGTGAAGAAAATTCTTTCCGCGTGCAGAATTTCCTGGAACGGCTTTACAAATTCAAAACCCGCGTAGTTCTGGAAGTGGACAGCCGGCGCGGTCTGGACGGAACTCAGTCCCTTGCAGTCGGTCAGCGGCTGAGCGTAATTTTAAAGGGAAAAGGCGTTTTTACGTCGAAAGTGCTGAACAACGGAACGCAGCTGACGATTCTTCTGCCCCACAGAATTTCGCCTTTAACCGGACGCTCTGAAAGTCTTGCACCGGGCGAATGGAAGGACAGGGAAATTTCGGTTTATTTCTGGCGGAAAGGGGACGCAGGTTACGCATTCGACTCGAAAGTTCTGGGTTCAGGATTTTACCGCAGCGACAATGCACTTTTTTTAATGCACAGCCGGAAACTTGACCGCACGCAGAAACGGCAGTCAATCCGATGCAAATGCGAAATTTACGGAAAAATGTTTTTCACCGACGGAAAGCCTGAATCGTCATACAGAATCGAATCTTCCGTGGGCTACAAATGCCTGATCGAAGACATCAGCGAAGACGGCGCACTGATAAGAATCGGCGGAAAATGCAAATCCGGCACGGCAATAAAAATTCAGTTTGAAATAAACGGTTCGCTTGTGGTAATGCACGGAGTGATTCGCGCGGTGGAATGGAACAAAACCATGAATCAGTCGCGGCTGCATTTCGAGTGCATGAAAATCGACCGCGGCATGAAAAACACGGTGCTTACTTTTGTGTACAACGTCCTTCCGCCTGAAGAAAAGCAGATTCACGAAGCCATCGCTCAGGCCGAATCCGCGGAAAGGGAAGCAGCCCAGGTCGTAATCCACAAGGAAGAATTCGAGGAATTTTAATTTCGCCGAAATTTTGCGCACGAAATTTCAGATTTTTTTCCGCTGAAATTTTTCACGCAGAATTTCTGATTTTTTTTTGCTGAAATTTTCTACGCGGAATTTTTGTTTTTTTTTCGCTGAAATTTTCTACGCGG
>CAZACA010000192.1:0-3145 GCA_964483515.1 uncultured Treponema sp. | reverse complement strand
CGAATTTTTTTGAACAATTTTTTGCTTTCTGGTAGAATCGCGCCATGGTAATTTCTTCAATCGATTTAAAAGGCGGGCAGGTCGTTCAGCTCAAAAACGGAAAAGACCTTGTCCTTAAGCGGGACGATTCGGATGCGCTCATTGCAGAATTCGACAGATACGGCGAAGTGGCTGTCATCGATCTGGATGCGGCACTCAGGAACACCGACGAAAAAGGCAACACTCCAAACACGGAAATTTTAAAATCCCTTCTGCGCAAAGGAAACGTTCGTGTGGGCGGCGGAATCCGGGACGTAAAAAAAGCGCGTGAACTCATTTCGCTGGGCGCGGAAAAAATAATCGTCGGTTCGGCAGCGTGGAACAAAAATCCTTCGGGCGGCGAAATCCTCAACACGGAATTTCTGGACGAATTGCAGAAATCCATCGGCAGGCAGCGGATCATCATTTCGGTGGATTCCATCGGCGGAAAAATTGCAGTAAAAGGCTGGACTGAAACCGCGGAAATTCCGTTCATCGACGGGGCGCGGGCGGCGGAAAAATATGCATCGGAACTTCTGTTTACGTGCGTGGAAAAAGAAGGCTGTATGCAGGGCTGCGACATGGAAAGCGTAAAAAAATTGCGCGAATCGGTGGAATGCCGGGTGGTTGCTGCGGGCGGAATAAATTCCACGGAACAAATCGTTCAGCTGGAAAAAATGCATTGCGACGTTCAGCTGGGAATGGCGTTGTATACGGGCGCGGTGACCCTTTCGGAAAGTTTTACGGAATGCCTGGACTGGCAGAAAACCGGCGGACTTGTTCCGGTGATTGCACAAAGCGTTTCGGGCGAAGTTCTGATGATGGGATTCGCGAACAAAGAAGCCATGAAAAAATCGTTTGAAACGAACCGGCTCACTTTTTTCAGCAGGACGCGGAATTCTCTCTGGACGAAAGGCGAAACTTCGGGACATTTTCTGGAAATAAAAAAAATGCGCGCTGACTGCGACCGGGACACTGTTCTGGCGACTGTCGTTCCTCATGGCGGCGTCTGTCACACGGGAAGTTTTTCGTGCTTTTCGGGAGAAGCGGACGCAAAAAGTAATCTGGAGCGGCTTTTTGAAACCATTGCAGAACGATTTGAAAATCCGCGGCCGGGAAGTTACACTGCCACGCTGAACGACACGCGGGTTCGTGAAAAAATTCTGGAAGAAGCGGACGAACTCACCGAAGCCGAAGGACGTAACGAAGTAATCTGGGAAACCTGCGACCTGCTTTATTTCGTAAGCGTTTTAATGCATCGCGAAAATGTTTCATGGCAGGACGTGTACGACGAACTCGACCGGCGCCACAAAAAATAATCGAACCAACGGAGAAAAAAATGAAAGAAATCGAACTCAAGTACGGATGCAACCCCAACCAGAAACCGGCACGCGTTTTCATGGAAAAAGGCGAACTTCCGCTGAAAGTTGTAAACGGCAAACCCGGCTACATTAACCTTCTGGACGCGCTGAACGGATGGCAGCTCGTAAAGGAACTTAAGGAAGCCACGGGACAAGTTGCAGCCGCTTCATTTAAACACGTTTCGCCGGCAGGAGCATCAATCGGCAGACCGCTGACCGATGTCTTAAAAAAAATTTATTACACTGACGACGCGGAACTTTCACCTCTGGCAGCAGCCTATGCACGCGCACGGGGAGCAGACCGGATGTCTTCCTTCGGCGATTTTATTTCGTTAAGCGACAGATGCGACAAAGCCACTGCGCTCCTCATCAAAAAAGAAGTTTCCGACGGAATCATTGCACCGGGCTACGACGACGACGCACTGGAAATTCTCCGCGAAAAAAAGAAAGGCAATTATTGCGTCCTGCAAATCGATGAATCCTTCGTTCCTGAAAAAATCGAGCGCAAACAGGTTTTCGGAATCACTTTTGAGCAGGGACACAATTTCATCAAAATCGATTCTGAATGCCTGAAAAATATCGTCACGCAGAACAAAAATCTTTCCGCGGAAGAAAAAGACAATCTGCTGATTTCGCTGATAATTTTAAAATATACGCAATCCAACAGCGTCTGTTACGTAAAGGACGGCCAGGCAATCGGAATCGGTGCAGGACAGCAAAGCCGGATTCATTGCACGCGACTTGCAGGCGACAAGGCGGACAAATGGTGGCTCCGTCAAAGTCCGAAAGTTCTTGCGCTGAAATTCAAAAAGGACATTAAACGTGCCGACCGCGACAATACCATCGACGTTTACACAGGCGACGATGCAGACGATGTTCTGGCGGAAGGCGTATGGCAGAATTTTTTCGACGAAAAGCCCGAACCGTTTACGCGTGAAGAACGAAAAGCCTGGATCGAAAAAAATTCGGACGTGGCTCTGGGAAGCGATGCATTTTTTCCCTTCGGCGACAACATCGAACGTGCGCACAGAAGCGGCGTAAAAGTAATTGCCCAGCCCGGCGGTTCCATTCGCGACGACAACGTCATTCAGACCTGCGACAGATACAACATGGCAATGGCGTTCACGGGAATCAGGCTGTTTCATCACTAAAAAAATTTTCCGCGCGGAATTTCAGCCCGATTTTTTGCGCGGAATTTTTTACGGAAATTTTTTATGCAGGAGACTTGACAAAAAAAATGTCGGCAAATAATTCAATCAATCAATCAATCAATCAATCAATCAATCAATCAATCAATCAATCAATCAATCAGCGGCGGCGGACGAATTACGGACTTTCGCTTCTGCGGAGTCTGATGTGTTTTGAAGTCGTTTTGTGCCACTTCTGGAGTTCCGCGGAATTTCCGAAAATTTTGCTTCCGTTCCAGATTCTGCGTTCCTATGCCGTTCCGGTTTTTATGTTCATGTCGTTTTTTTTGACGCAGAAAAATTTCCTGAAAAAAGACAAAAATTATGCCGCGCACCGGATTTTTAAACTTGCCGTTCCGCATTTTGCCTGGGCGTTCATTTATTTTTTCGCGTACAAATTTCACGAATTCGTCCTGCACACAAAAATTGCAACGCTGAAAGATTTTGCGCTTCAGATTTTTTTGGGGCACAGTCGCGTCCTGGATGCCGTCCTCTGGTTTCAGGTGAATTTGATTGCGCTCACAATTTTGTTTTTTGCGGTTTTTTATTTTTTAAGCGAAAAGTCCGGAACGATTCTGC
>CAZACA010000191.1:0-3148 GCA_964483515.1 uncultured Treponema sp. | reverse complement strand
CTGCGTTTTTTATATTTCCAGGCTGGACGAATATTGTGCGCGGTAATTTTTTTTGTTTCTCTTTTCGGAAATTTTTCGGCGGGAAAATAAAAATCGGGGGAAATGCTGCGGTTGAAAACTCGGAAAAAAACTTGTATCATCGACCAAAATTTTAGATTTCTATATTTTTATGGGAGCAAAAAATGGCTGATACGATGCACGTTCTGGAAAAAAATCCAAACTGGAAAGGTCGTCGCGGTCCCGTCGTTCTGGTAATCATGGATGGCGTGGGATATGGAAAGTACGTTGAAGGCGATGCGGTTAAGGCTTCCCGGATGAAGTACTTGGACTGGTTTACGGCGAACTGTCCGCATACTCAGCTTAAGGCGCACGGAACTGCGGTGGGTCTTCCTTCCGACGATGACATGGGAAACAGCGAAGTGGGTCACAATGCCATGGGCTGCGGAAGAGTTTTTGCACAGGGCGCGAAACTTGTGGGCGAATCCATTGCAAACGGTTCCATGTTTCAGGCGGCAACCTGGAAAAAACTGGTTAAAAACGCAAACGAAAAAAATTCTGCAATTCATTTCATCGGGCTTGTTTCGGATGGAAACGTTCATTCGCACATCGATCATTTAAAGGCGATGATTTCTCAGGCTGACAGAGAAGGCGTAAAAAAAATCCGCGTTCATGCACTTTTGGACGGACGGGACGTTGATCCCACTTCAGCACTGAATTACATTACTCCGCTGGAAGAATTTTTGAAAAGTTTCGCGGACAAAGATTATCAGATTGCATCGGGCGGCGGACGAATGTTCATGACCATGGATCGATACAACGCTGACTGGAGCATGGTGGAGCGCGGATGGAAAGCACACGTTCTGGGCGAAGGCAGAAAATTTGAAAGCGCCACAAAAGCCATCGAAACGTACCGCAGCGAAAATCCGGGCGTACTTGATCAGGACATGCACGAATTCGTAATCGAAAAAAACGGAAAACCCGTGGGCACAATCGAAGACGGCGACAGCGTAATTTATTTCAATTTCCGCGGAGACCGTGCGCTGGAAATGACCCGTGCATTTGAAACTCCTGAAGGCGGCGAACTTCCTTTTGACCGGATTCGAGTTCCGTCCGTGGAATATGCGGGCATGATGGAATACGACGGCGACGCTCACGTTCCTGCACAGTACCTGGTAAATCCGCCGAGCATCGACAGAACCATGGGCGAATATTTGACGAAAAGCGGCGTAAAACTTCTGGCAATTTCTGAAACGCAAAAATATGGTCACGTAACGTATTTTTTCAACGGAAACAAGCAGGGCAAATTCGACGAAAAACTTGAAGACTACGTGGAAGTTCCCAGCGATGTGGTTCCTTTTGAGCAGCGTCCGTGGATGAAATGCGCGGAAATCACCGACAAAGTAATCGACGCAATTAAATCCGGAAAGTACGATCACATCCGGCTGAATTTTCCGAACGGCGACATGGTTGGTCACACCGGCGTTTTCAATGCGGTAGTTTGTTCCATGGAAGGAATGGATTTGCAGCTGGGCAGACTGAAATCGGCGATTGAAGAAGCGGGCGGAATTTTGTGTCTGACGGCTGACCACGGAAACAGCGACGATATGTACGAACACGCAAAAGACGGCAGCGTAAAAACCGACAAATCCGGCGAACCGAAAGCGAAAACTTCCCACAGTCTGAATCCGGTTCCGGGCATAATTTACGACCCTGAATACAAAGGCGAATACGACAACACTTCGCTGAATTCGGGACTGGGAATTTCAAGCTGGCCTGCAACGCTGATGACGCTCATGGGATTCGTTCCGCCATCGGATTACGACAAGTCCATGATCAATCTGAAATAAAAAAATGCGCTCGGTTTTTTGCCGGGCGTTTTTACTCTTTAAAAAATCGGAGGAAAAAATGTACATAACCTGCCTGGATCTGGAAGGCGTTCTCGTTCCCGAAATTTGGATTGCATTTGCCGAAGAATCAAAAATCCCTGAACTCAAGCGGACGACACGGGACGAACCTGATTACGAAAAACTCATGAACTGGCGGATTGGAATTTTAAAGGAACACAAACTTGGACTTCGCGAAATTCAGAACGTAATTTCAAAAATCGATCCGCTTCCCGGCGCAAAAAAATTTCTGGACGAACTCCGCGAAATTTGCCAGGTAATAATTATCAGCGACACGTTTACGCAATTCGCTTCTCCGCTGATGAAAAAACTTTCCATGCCCACGATTTTCTGCAATTCGCTGGAAGTTGCATCCGGCGGAGAAATTACCGGATTTAAAATGCGCATCGAAAATTCCAAATTCGCCACGGTGAAAGCGCTGCAATCAATCGGCTACGAAACCATTGCGTCCGGCGACAGTTACAACGACCTGGGCATGATTCGCGCGAGCAAAGCCGGATTCCTTTTTAAAAGCACGGAAAAAATTAAAGCCGAAAATCCCGATTTAAAGGCGTTTGAAAATTACGCGGAACTTCTGGACGCCATAAAAAATCAGCTGGAAAAATAAATTGAAATATTTCTGCCTGATGGTGCGGACGAATCAAGAGGAAAAATTTAAAAACGACGCGGCTGAACTGAAACGCGAATTTCCATTTTTTTCGCTGTACTTTTTTAAAAAAACGATGCGCACGAACAAAGGCAAAATTTTTACCGAACCGATTTTTCCCGGATACGTTTTTTTGTCCGCGGAAAATCTGGACGGTGAATTCGTTTCGCGCATAAAAAAAATTCCGGGCTTCGTAAAATTTCTTCTGAGCAATCAGAACATCTGCGAAATGAAAGGCGAAAGTCTTTTTGTCGTGGAAAAATTTTTGTCCTTCGGCGAAAACCTGGGGCTTTCGGAACTGTCGTTTCAGGAGGGCAGGCGAATCGTCATAAAATCCGGACCGCTTCAGGGGCTCGAAGGAAACATTGTGGCGGTGAACAAACGGCAGCGACGGGTAACGCTGAGACTGGACATGATGCCGGGCGTTTCAAAAATCGACATGTGCTACGATGACATAACCGAAGCGGAATGAAGCGGGGAAATTTTTTTTGCGCAAAGAACAACAAAAAAAATTGGACTTTCTTTTCTGCATTTAAACCATCTGATAACAGCGTGCAGGAAAAGGTGTGGGGTTATAGGGGAGAGGAGAAACCACGCT
>CAZACA010000190.1:0-3165 GCA_964483515.1 uncultured Treponema sp. | reverse complement strand
ACAAGAATTTCGTCGCCCGCCCTTGCAATTTTCGCCGCTTCACCGATTTTTTTAAAAGGAAATTCCGCCGAACCCTTTCCCGATTTTTTTGCGTTTGCGTCTACAAAAAATTTCATAATTCCTCCAGAAAAAAAATTCCGCCGGACGAAACTGCATGAAAAAAATTTTTGCCTGGTCTGAAAAAAAAAGAAGGAAGAAAAAATCCGCCCGACAGTCCGCATTCTATCAGAAAATTTCGTTTTGTAAAATTTCCGCGATTTTTTTGTCAGCCGGAAGAAATTCCACGTTCCGCAGATTTTCCGCCGGAAGCCACGCCAGATCATCGTGCTCGGAAAGTTTTATTTCCGCCGATTTCTGCACGCACAAAAAGCATTCCATTTGCAGACGGAAATTCGGGCAGTCGTCCTGAACCGCAGCGATTTTTTTCTGCACGGAAATTTCCGCAGAAAGTTCTTCACGAATTTCGCGCACGACGGTTTCTTCCGCTGATTCGCCCGCTTCGATTTTTCCGCCGGGAAATTCCCATTTTCCTTTAAATTCGCCCTTTGCCTTTTTTACCGCCAGAAATTCCGCATTGCCCGCCGAATTTCTGCGCATTATTACAGCCGCCGCCACACGAAGAATTTTCATTTTTCCTCCCGAATCCTGTTTAAAAAAAATCGGCAAATTTCAGAAAAAAAATTAAAACCTATTGACATGATAGGTAATTTGGAATATAAAAACGCTTAAAATCTACTGTTTTAGTAGGTAATCAAATTTTACGGAGGCAGAAAATGAATTCAGTTTATTTTGAAAAACTTGTTCGCGAAAATTACAGATTCGGAGTCATGCGCCTCTGTTGCTGCTGGTGACGATTTTTTTTGACGGACGGAAATTCCGCGGGAATTTTTCAATTTTTTTTTAATCAGATTTCAGCCGGTTGAACCGGATTTTTTTAGGAGTAAAATATGGCAGACAAACTTCATTTTGAAACGCTTCAGCTTCATGTAGGACAGGAACAGGCAGACCCGGCAAGCGACGCACGGGCAGTTCCCATTTATCAGACGACTTCGTATGTTTTCCACAATTCAAAACACGCGGCAGACCGGTTTGGACTGGCGGATGCAGGAAACATTTACGGACGGCTGACGAATTCAACGCAGGACGTTTTTGAAAAGCGGATTGCAGCGCTTGAAGGCGGAGTTGCAGCACTGGCACTGGCTTCCGGAGCGGCGGCGGTTACCTATGCGATTCAGGCACTGGCACAGCAGGGCGGACACATCGTTGCACAGAAAACGATTTACGGCGGAAGTTACAACCTTTTGCGCCACACGCTTAGCAAATTCGGAATCGAAACCACATTCGTTGACGCGCACAATCTGGACGAAGTTGAAAAGGCAATCAGACCGAATACAAAGGCGATTTATCTGGAAACTCTGGGCAATCCCAACAGCGACATTCCCGACATCGATGCAATTTCCGAAATCGCCCACAAGCACGGACTTCCCCTTGCCATCGACAATACTTTCGGCACGCCATTTTTCTTCAGACCGATTGAACACGGCGCGGACATCGTAATTCATTCAGCCACAAAATTCATCGGCGGACACGGAACTACTCTGGGCGGAATCATCGTTGACGGCGGAAAATTCAACTGGAAAAACGGAAAATTCCCTGCCATCGCTGACCCGAATCCGAGTTACCACGGAATTTCTTTCCCTGATGCAGTGGGACCGGCAGCATTCGTAACTTACATCCGCGCAATCCTGCTTCGTGATGAAGGCGCAACGATTTCTCCGTTCAACGCATTTTTGCTTTTGCAGGGAACGGAAACGCTTTCGCTTCGGCTGGAACGACACGCGGAAAACACAAAGAAAGTCGTGGAATTCCTGGCAAAGCATCCGAAAGTTGAAAAGGTAAATCATCCGTCACTTCCGGAACATCCTGACCATGCGCTTTATCAGAAATATTTCCCCAACGGCGGCGCGAGCATTTTCACGTTCCAGATTAAGGGCGGACAAAAAGAAGCGTGGACTTTCATTGACCATCTGAAAATCTTCAGCCTGCTTGCAAACGTTGCTGACGTAAAATCGCTGGTAATTCATCCTGCAACCACGACGCACTCCGAACTGAACGCGGAAGAACTCAAGGAACAGGAAATTTACGAAAACACAATCCGGCTTTCCATCGGAACTGAACACATCGACGACATCATCGCTGATTTGAGCCAGGCTTTCGATGCGGTCAAATAACTTCGCACGAGAAGAGTTATTCATATATCATCTTGGAGGAACTTTATGAAAAGACTTTCAAAAATTTTTATGGGCGTTTTGCTTGCTCTCGCCGTTTCACCGATTTTTGCAAAGGCGAAAACCGGTCGCACTGTAGAACAAATCAAAAAAAGCAAGACAATTAAAATTGCGGTATTCAGCGACAAAAAACCGTTCGGCTACGTGGACGAAAATGGCGAATACCAGGGCTACGACGTTTACTTCGGAAACAGAATCGCCAGAGATTTGGGCGTAAAAGTAAAATACGTTCCGGTTGAAGCAGCGAATCGTGTAGAAGTTCTGGCGACGGGAAAAGTTGACATCGTTCTGGCAAATTTCACCGTTACTCCTGAACGCGCAGAAAAAGTTGATTTTGCACTTCCGTACATGAAAGTTGCGCTGGGAATCGTTTCGCCTGAAAAAGCACTCATTACCAAGCCCGAACAGCTCAACGGAAAAACGCTGGTGATTGCAAAAGGAACTACTGCGGAAACTTTCTTCACCAAAAATTATCCTGACGTAAAACTGCTGAAATTCGACCTTTACGCGGAAGCATACAACGCACTTCTGGACGGACGGGGCGACGCGCTTTCTACTGACAACACGGAAGTTCTTGCCTGGGCGATTGAAAACAAGGGATTCGCGGTTGGAGTAGATTCGCTGGGAAGTCTTGATGCCATTGCGCCGGCGGTTCAGAAAGGCAACGCGGATTTGCTCAACTGGATTAACGACGAAATCAAATCGCTTGCAAAGGAAAACTTTTTCCACGCGGATTACGAAGCCACATTGCGAAGCGTTTACGGCAAAGATTCCGACGCTGATTCCCTCGTAGTTGAAGGCGGAAACCTCTGAGTTAAAAAACGCTGATGAAAAGACGTGCTGAAAAGTGCGTCTTTTTTTTTGCCCTGAAAAATTC
>CAZACA010000189.1:0-3173 GCA_964483515.1 uncultured Treponema sp. | reverse complement strand
ACAAGAGTCGTCCCATGACTTCTGCAAGAGTCATACCCTGACATCAGCAAGAGTCACCCTATGACTTCTGCAAGAGTCGTACCCCAACCGAAAAAGTTTGTGCAAAAACGGCTGTTCAGCGGAAAATGCGGAAATTCTTTAAAAAAAATCGAAAAATTTTTCAAAAAGTACTTGACAAACCTAATGGGGGGGGGGGCATAATTCGCGAGCAATTTTATTTGCAAAAATATTTTTTAAAGGGAGAAGGTTTTTTTATGAAAATGAAAAAATTCTTTTTGGGTTTTGTTGCGGCGGCGTGGTCGACACTGGCTTTTTCACAGATTGCCGTGAGCGCAACGAAAGAAAGTGACTTCGGCGGAAAATTCGCGGGAATCATCGATATGGAGGGAAGACCTTATTATAGCGGTGATTTTGACGTTTATTACTTCGGAAGCGAACCGAATGCTTTTTTCGACGTTTATGTAAAAAATCCCAGGACCGCAAAATGGGAATGCGTAAAAGTGATGGAAATGGAAGAATCTGGTGAAAGCTGGTCTGTGAATTTCGATTCAAAATTTACGGACGCAATGAAGCAATGGCCGTTCGCAATCGTTCCTCAAAAAGATAAGGAATATTTTTATGTTGCATCTTACAGCGACGACGATTTCGTTGTTTCAATTCAGCCGAAAAACGACAATTCATCAACTTTAGTTCGTTCGGAACCAGATCCGGAATTCGACGGAAAGCACGCGGCGATTTATGATTTTAAGTCGAATAATTTAAAATACAGCAAAGCATGGTTTTTGGATTTTTACGGAAACAACGGAAACGATTTTGAAATCTACGGAAAAAATCCCAAAACGAAAAAATGGCAGCTTTTAAAATCCGTGAGCATGGGCGGATTCGACAGTCACGAAAAAATCCGTGGAGCAAGCGATTCAAAAATCACTCCGGAAGTAAAATCCTGGACTTTTGCAATAGTTCCCGTTCGCGACGTGGAATATCAGTTTTTTCCGTACATCGCCGACAACAATCTTCATCTTGTAGTCCGCGGAAAAAACGACGACCTTTCAAAAAATCCGCAGCCAAAAATCAATCTGCCCAATGCAACGATTCTTCCGATGAAAGGCTTAGAAGTTGAAGACTACGTAAAAGTTGTAAATAAAACTTCACAAAAGGAAATTTCGTTCGACATATACGTTTTTGTCGTAGACAGTAACGGATACCGCTGGGAAAATTACGGAAACGCATCCCTTGACAGAATCGGCGTTACAAACGACCTTGAAGAAGTAAATTCGTTCAGTTTAAGAAACTGCCGTTACGTGGCGATAAATCCGCTTCAGGACGGTGACTTTACCTACACTCTTTCCGCCAGCCACAACGATTTGTACATTTCGGTAAAAAATTCCGCGCCGGTTTCAGGAAATGCAAAAAATTCCGCCGACATAAATTTTGTGGAAGATTAAGGTTTCTGCAAAAAAATCCCTTTCCGCATTTCTTGATTTTTTTCGGGACATTCGGTATTTTTGTTTTCAATCGAGTAACTTTAAAAGGTGTAAGTCCGGATTTGGATTTGCACCTTTTTTGTTTTAAAGCGTCTCGGATTCGTGTTGTGGCAGCTTTCCGAAAAAGTCTCCGGAAAAAAAATTCGAGGTGAAAAAATGAACGAAGAAAATCGCCGGTATCTTGCCGAAGAAAAAATCGGACGTCTTATGAAAAAATATGGTGCACCCTGCATCATTTCGCTTCTGGTGGCGGCGCTTTACAACATTGTCGATCAGATTTTTATTGCCAACGCGGATTATCTGGGTTCGTTCGGAAATGCGGCGAATACCGTTGTTTTTCCGCTGACGGTGGTTGCCCTGGCTGTGGCGGTGATGATTGGCGACGGATGCTGTGCGTTCGTGAGTTTAAGTTTCGGGCGCGGAAATCCAAAAAATGCAAATATCAGTGCGGCAAATGCCATCGTGCTTTCAGTTGCGTCGGGAATTTTTTTGTGCGCGCTGTATCTGATTTTTGCGGAAAAAATAATTTCGTTTTTCGGCGGAACGGTAAACGCAGAAACTTTCCGCTGCTCAAAGGAATATTTTTTTTACATTACGCTGGGAATTCCCTTTTACGTTTTTGGTCAGGCGATGAATCCTGTGATTCGTGCGGACGGAAGCCCGAAATTCGCCATGATTTCTACGCTCATCGGTGCAGGGCTGAACATCGTGCTCGATCCGATTTTTATTTTTGCGTTCCGATGGGGAATGGCGGGCGCGGCGGTGGCAACGGTTGCAGGACAAATCGTAACGGCAATTTTTTCGGCGGCGTATTTATTCAGGACGAAATCGCTGAAAATTTCCGCGGACGATTTTAAATTCCGCAGAGAAATCGTTTTAAAGACAATCACCCTTGGAATCACGAGTTTTCTTTCGCAAATTTCACTTGTGGCGGCGATGGCGGCAATCAACAACATGATCCGGAAATACGGTGCGGCGGACGAAATTTTTTCCATGGAACAGTTCGCGCAAATTCCCATGGCAGTCGTCGGAATCGTCATGAAATTTTTTCAAATCGTAATTTCCGTCGTGGTGGGAATGGCGGCGGGATGCATTCCGATTGTGGGCTTCAACATGGGTGCGGGCGAAAATCAGCGCGTAAAAAAAATTTTTTCCATGCTGCTGGCGTTTGAAAGTCTGCTTGGTCTGGCGGCGCTTTTAGTGGTGGAATTTTTTCCGCGGAAACTCATTGCGATTTTCGGTGCGGCGAACGAAAGCGTTTACTATACGAATTTTGCGGTGCGTGCGTTCAGAATTTATCTGTGCATGATGATTTTTGCGTGCGTGAACAAAGCCACGTTTATTTTTTTGCAGGCGACGGGAAAAGCGGCGGAATCCACGTTGCTTTCGGTGGTGCGCGAAATTGTTTTCGGCGTGGGATTTGCGGTTCTGCTTCCGAAATTTTTCGGTCTGGACGGCGTTCTTTTTTCCATGCCCGTTTCCGATTTTTTGACAGCACTGATTGCCGCGTTCCTGATTGTGCGGACGTACAGAATTCTAAACCGATGATTGAAGCCACAAAAAAAATTGCCGCACAAAGAACGACAAAAAGGAATTTGAAGTTCCTTTGCGGCATTTAAATCATCAGATAAAAGCGTGCTGCAAAAAAAATCTACTCGTAGAACTTTACGCCGTCGTCTTCCATTTCGG
>CAZACA010000188.1:0-3185 GCA_964483515.1 uncultured Treponema sp. | reverse complement strand
AAATCGTTGTCCGCGTAAATTTCATTCTGATAGTAGAAACGCAGAAGTTTGTGCATGACGGGAATTTTTGGCGCGGATTTTTTTCCGTCAGCGTCGTCTGCTTTTTCCGCGTTTTTTAAATTCTGGCTCAGGCACAAATCGCCCACCAAAAAAACTTCGTCCCGTGCACGCGTCACCGCAACGTAAATGTCGCGCTTCATTTCTGCGTCGTCTTTTTTTTGCGATTCATCTTTTTGCCGCATCTGAAAAAAATTCGATTTTGAGTCACGATTAAAAAACGAAACGCCCGTAGATTTTTTTTCGCCGAATCCGTTTTCGTCAAAGAAAAAATTTTTTCGTTCAGGTCGCGACTTTTCAGAAAAAATTCCCGTAACGAAAACTTTTTCAAATTCCAGACCTTTGCTCTGATGAATCGACATGATTTTTACGGCGTTCGGTTTTTCAACGGGAAACGAAACATCCTGAAGCGAAATTTCGTCGTCGTCATTTTCATCGAAAAAATTTTGTTCCGCGGATTTTGTTTTTTCCAGCTGGTCAACGAACCACGCCAGATCTTTTCCGTCGTTTTCGGCAGTCCGCGCGCTTTCGTAAAGCAAATCGAATTGTTCCGCGTACAGATTTAAATTTTCGTCCAGCAGCGTTTCAAAATAATATCCCGATTCGTACCACAAAAATTCCAGCGACTTTGTAATGCTCTGCGTAACGATCTGATTTTTATGCGAAGAAAAAAATTCCGTGGCACGCAAAAATTTTTCTTCGTCCTGAGAATCGAGTTCCGGTTTTTCGTTTTCGTCGCAGCACAAAATATTTTGAATTCCGGTTGCACTCACGCCCGCAAAAGGTGACGCCAAAAATGCAGCGTAAGAATTCGTGTCGGACGGATAAACGCACAGCCGCAAAAAATTGTAAAAGTCGTTTGCGATTCCTTCCGAAAAAATTTTCGACTGTCTGTCCACGGAAAACGGAATGTCCATCGCCGAAAGATAGCGCATGAGTGTTCCGCGTCGGCTCCGGGATTTTTCCAGAATTGCAACGTCACCGAAATTTTTCTTTTCCGCGCAAAGTTCCGAAATTTTTTTTGCAATGAAAAAAGATTCCGTTTCGTTTTCGTTCAGACATTCGCCGGATTTTTTTTCGTCGCTGAATTTTCGTCCGTCGTCGTTTGCTCCCGAATTTAAAATGCACGCATGAATTTTTACGTCCGCAGCAAAAATTTCGCCGGGCACTTCGCCGTTTTTCGTTGCAGGATTTTTGTATTCCGCGTCAAATTTTTCGCACGCAGATTCCGAATAAAAAACCGACGGAATTTCAGTCTGATTCTGCGGATTTTCTTTTGCGCCGAACATCCGGTTAAACGACCAGATTAAATTTTCTGTCGAACGATAATTGTTCGTCATGAATAAATTTGAATGATTTTTTTCGCCCGACAAATCCATAAGGGAATTTTTCAAATCGTTAAAAACGCTTACGTCAGCGCCGCGGAATTTATAAATGGACTGTTTTTCGTCGCCCACAAAAAAAAGTTTTTCCGCCGAAATATTTTTTTCAAGTTCCGCGAAAAATTCTTTTTCAGTTTTTCCTTCCGCCGAAATTTCGTTTCCGTCTTTTTCCGAAATCAAAAAAAGGAAATTTTTATTTTTTTCGTTGTTGTCCTGAAATTCGTCGATCATGATTTTTTTCACCAGCGATTTCTGCTGACGGCGGATGTCGGTTTGTTCCATGAGAATTTTCAGCGCCAGATCGTTTACGTCGCGGAACGAAAGATTTCCCGTGAGCCGTTTTTTGCCGTTCACTTCTTCAAGAAATTCGTCAAGCAGTTCAAACATTCTTTTTTGCGCGCGGAAATTTTTCACGAAGCCGTAAAGCGCATCCGTAAAATTCGCTTCATCTTTTTTTCCCGTCGGCAAATTCAGCCTGCCGATTTCTTTTTTTATCTGCGGAACTGCTCCGTTTTTTGCGCCGCTTTTCTGCGAAATCAGACAAAGCGATTTTAAAAATTCCGAAATCGTTTTCATTTTTTCCGCGGAAGAATCCAGCGCATTTTCAGAAAAAGAATTTTCGTCCAGAAAAAAATTCATGTCCGGTTTTTTCAAAAATTCTTCGCGAACAAGATTTGCAAATTTATCGTCATCGCTGCATTCGTCCAGAAGCGTTTCGATTTTTTCGATTATTGCCGCCGCAGAATTTTCGTCCTCTCCGCGCATCTGACGGTTCCATTCTTCCGCAATCTGTTCCGACTGAATTTTAAAATTTCTGCTGAAAAAATTTTTTTCCGTGGCAACCGAAGTGAAATCCAGAATCACGCCGGCAAAATAATCCGATGCAAATTTTTCAATTTTTCCTGCTTCATAAAAATCCGCGAAACAATTTTCGTCCTTGTGTTTCAGCACGAACGGAAGCGCCGCATCCTGAGCAATCCGGCTGCACGACGGCGAACCAGTTGAAAAATCCGGACTGATTCCGTAGCGCGACGAAGCAAGTTTCACAATCGTTCCGCTGTAAGAATCAAGCGTCTGAATCCGGCAATCAGAAAATTCCGCCAGCGCACGACGGGAACGAAAAACTTCCGCGGGAAATTTCCGTTCGTCCAGATGATTCGCAAATTCGCTGAGTTTTTTGTGAATGCGCTCATAAATTTCCGACGCCGCTTTTTTTGTAAACGTCAGCGCCAGAATATTTTTTACGCGCAAATTTTCGTCGCTCATCAGAAGGTACGCGTAACGCAACGCAAGCACTTCGGTTTTTCCCGAACCCGCGCCCGCCGAAACTACGCAGTTGTCTTTTTTTGAAATCGCCGCCATCTGAAACGAATCCGGCACGCGTTTTTTTTCGCCGAAAGTTTCCGTCAAAAAATCGAAATCGTTTTTCATTTTTGCTCCAGTTCTTTTTTTCCGATGTTGAACGACGTTCTGCAAACTGAATTGAAATTGCACGACGCACATTTTTCAAAAACGTTCACGCCGAATTTTTTGTCGCTCCAAAAATCCGTTACAGAAAAATCGCACGCACAAATTTTTTCGTAAAATTTTTTTCCGCACGATTCCAGTTCCGCCAAAGTCACGTCGAATTTTTCCCGCGGAATTGCATTGCTTCGCGTTGAATGCGTTTCGTCGATTACCCAGTTTTTTTCAATTTTTTTTCCGATTTTTTTTACGCCGCAAAAAACCGCCGCGTTTACTTTCTGA
>CAZACA010000187.1:0-3215 GCA_964483515.1 uncultured Treponema sp. | reverse complement strand
ATCAATCAATCAATCAATCAATCAATCAATCAATCAATCAATCAATCAATCAATCCGCCGCGGAAATTCTGCTTCCACCCCGGTCTTTTGGAGAAGTTGAGGTTGTTGCAAAATTTGGCGGAAAACAAGTCAGCCGCGGAAAAATTTCATACGTAAATTTTTGACGGCACGGGAGAAAAAAATGAAGACAGTACTTTTTGATTTGTATTATTCACAGCCGCTGGGAAAATCAAAATTCCATGGCGGAGGGGAATACATAAAAACCGTTTACAAGGCGCTTTTGAAAAATTATCTCGACAAATGCAATCTTGTTGTATTTTACGATGACACTAAATTTCTGGACGACTGGATTTTAGAAAGTTTTGAAAAATTCGGCGTGGAAAAAGAAATCGTTCATTCGCTGGAGGAGTTGCAAGGAATTTTTGCAGGGCGGAAAATCGACGTGTTTTATTCAGGGCTTCCGTACAGTTACTGGCGGAAAGTAAAAATTCCTTCCGGCGTCGTAAAAAGGGGAACGGTTCACGGATTACGCGGTCTGGAACTGATGAGCGGAAATTTTTCCCGTGGTTTCGGTTCTGATTTCCGTCAGCTTTATCTGGGAAAAAAGCAGCGGATCAGATATTTCATCGACTGTTTTAAGAAAAAGTACCTTATGAAAATCGAAGAAACTTCTGAATACCTGGAGTACAAAAATTGCCTCGATTTTTTAGATGAAATTGTCTGCGTTTCAAATCATACAAAATATGCGCTGATGAATTTTTTCCCGCAGGTAAAAAAGGAAATTCGGGTGTTTTATACTCCGGCGAAATATCTGAATGTCAGCGTTTCGGATGAACCCGTCGTTAAAGGCAGATACGTCCTGCTTCTGGGAATGAATCGTTACGAAAAAAATTGTTTCCGTGCGCTTTCGGCGATGAAAAAATTGCGTGAAAAAGGTTTTTTGAAAGATGTTTCGATTGTTACCGTTGGAAACGTTCCGGAAGGCGTTCAGAAAAAGGCAGGAAATCGTCTTGAGTTTATAAATTTCGGATATCTGGATGCGGAACGTCTGGAAAATTTATATAAATTCGCGGAAGTTTTTGTTTATCCGTCGCTGAACGAAGGTTTCGGGATGCCTCCGCTGGAAGCAATGAAGTACAACAAAACCTGCATTGTTTCGGCAATCTGTTCTCTGCCGGAAGTTTGTCAGGACAGCGTTTACTATTTTGATCCGTACAACGAAGACGAAATTCAAAACAGACTCCTGATGGCTCTGGAAAATAAAATCCCTGAAGAAAAAATCGCAAATCATCTGAAAGCGATAACTGAAAAACAGGACGAAGATTTGGACAAACTTTGCGAATTCATTGTTTCGTAGATTTTTGAGTTGATTTGTACAGATTCAGGAGGACTTTTACAGATTTTGACATTTCCCTGTATTTCCAGATTTGCTTTTTATGTTCGCTTTTAAAAGTTGAATCGGTAGAAACGTCTTCCAGATGATTCACCTGCAGTTCGTGGGAATAAAAAAGCGTTTGATTTTGTTCCATGCACAGACGAAAGAAAATGTCTTCTTCAAAAAACATGAATGTTCCCGGATGAAACACATTTTTGCGTTTTGCAAAGAATTTTTCAGACAAAATCAAAAAAGAGCCGTGCAAGACAGGATTGAAATAATCTTTTGTGTAATCGTATTTTGAAATTCTGTGCGGAATGATTCTGTTCCGGTTTTTTATTTTTGAAAGCAGAGATTTTGCAACATAAAACCAGTAGAATTTCAAACGCTTCTTTATGAATTTTTGTTTTTCTTCAATCTGCTGAATGGAAAGCATTTCAAGACGAAAGGGATTTTGGTGCGTATTTGAATTCGGATTATATATGTCCGGACCTAAAACATCGAAAGAAGTTTTGCCGTAAATTTCCTGAACTTTTTGCAAAAAATCTTTCTGGTGAATCAAAATATCGTTGTTCATTACAATCAGAAAATCGCAATCGAAATTTTCCCTTACGTAACGAACTCCAAGATTGTTTCCGTTTGCAAACCCCAAATTTTCCCTTGAAAGTACGACCGCAACTTTTTCGTTGTCTTTATATTTTTCCTGAAGAACTTTTCCGGAACCATTCGGACTTCCGTTGTCAACAATTACGGCAAAATTATCCTTCATGTCGAACGTGTCGAAAAGCATTGAAATACATTCGTATGTCATTTGCAAGACCTGATAATGCAGAATTACAAATGCGAATTTTACTTTCTTCATCTTTGAAAAAGTTTGTGCGGTCGTCATTTTTAAAAATTGTATTTTAATCCGAGCTGGAAATTCCAGTTTTTAATCTGGTCGTCTTTCTCTGAACTTTCGTCGTTCGTTCGTTCGTTGTACAGCGGATTTATTATCAGATTGAAAAGCGTTCCACCTGAAAGCGAAAGATTTTTCGTTACAAAATATTTTGTCGAAAATCCAAAGTAATAATTTGCCTTGAACGAATGACCGTATCTGTAGGCAGTTTCACTTGTTGTCGAATTTATCGCCTTGCTGTACACATAATTGTTGTCGGGATTGTTTCGTCCAATGAAAAGCGATGTATTTCCTTTTGGATATAAAATTTTGTATTCAAAGTACTGACTGTTTCCTCCGTATCCGATTCCTGAGCCAATCCATTGACCTTTGTTTGTGTATCCCTGAATAATCTGGTTATGGAATCCGAAACTATAGCCACCTGACAACTGATAGTTTTGAGACATTTCCGTGTTGTTCCATTCAAAAATTATTTCACCATGTATGTTTTTATTTTTTGAAAGGGTCATTTCTTTTTTTGCTCCGACCGTATAAGTCATTGTGTGCGTCAAGTATCTCAAATATCCCTTCATGCCGCCTCCCGGAGCATAGTCATCCGTTCCGATTTCGCCGTAAATTTCAAATCCGACGGACGGAAAAAGATAATCCAGCGTAAGTGAGAATTTTTGATCTTCGCCGCTTCCTGCAACTCCTACGTCAGTATTTTCTGCCATCGGGAAAACGAATTTTAAATTTTTCTTTGAAGCATGAACAAGACAAACTCTGTTTAGCCCTATCGTAAAACCCGGAAGAAATGACGGTGCATATGCCATTGCAAGTCCGTGAATAAAATTATGTCCGTCGGAAGTTTCATCTACAAAATATTCAGATTGACTTAAATAACCTGTCCACACCCTGCCTTCAATGTCGCCGATGTACCAGCCAAGCCACGGAAGATAAACC
>CAZACA010000186.1:0-3237 GCA_964483515.1 uncultured Treponema sp. | reverse complement strand
AAAAAATCACTCGTCGCCTGAACAGTTTTCGGTGCAGCCGCAGGAACATCCCGCACAGCACGAGCCGCCTTTTTTTGCAGCCTTTTTTTTCTTCCACAAAAAACGCACTACCGCCGCCGCCCACGCACACAAAATCAGCGTAACAATTACAGTTGCAATCATTCTTCGTCCTCCGTTTCATGATTTTTTCGATTTTTTCTGCTGAATTTCTGCACCAGGGAAACTGCCGCCATTGCAATCAGATAAATTACAATCAGCAGCAGAATCATTATGCCAAAGGAATTTTTCCCCAGCGAGCCGCCCATCATTCAGAATCCGCGTCGAAATATTTGCCTTTGTACGGATCTTTCCGGAACAGCGCCACAATGAACGCCGCAGCCAGAATAATCGCCACAACGGTTCCCGCGCCGAATTGTCCGTGCACGAAAAGCATTCCGAATTGATAGAAAATCAGCGTCATGGCATAAGCGAACAGATTCTGAAACGCAATGGCAAACCAGAACCATTTTCTGCTTTTCAGTTCGTTCGCCATGGTTGCAATCGCCGCAAGACACGGTGAATCAAGCAGATTGAACAGAAGGAACGCAAAAGCCGCCAGCGCAGAAGCAAACCATCCGTCAATGGCATCGGCTACGACATTTTCGTCTTCAGATTCGTCTTCGTCCACGCCAGCCAGAACGCCCATCGTGGAAACAATCGCTTCCTTTGCGCTGAATCCGGAAAGACTTGCCGCCGCAGACTGCCATCCGCCAGTTTCATTGCCGAATCCGAGCGGTTTGAAAATGTGCCGCACGACGTTTCCTACGTTTGCCAGAAGCGATTCATCCGCGTCCACCAGACCGAATCCGCCGTCATCCGCTTCCTGAATCACTTCGCCGTTTTCCACGATTTCTTCCTTTGCCGAACCGAATCCGTACGATGACAGGAACCAGATTACGATGCACGCCAGAAACAGAATCGTTCCTGCCTTGATGATGAAACTGCGCAATCGTTCCCATGTGTGCATTAAAACGGTTTTCAGCTGGGGAATGTGATACTGCGGAAGTTCCATGACGAACGGAGACGCTTTTCCGTGGAAAGGTTTAGTTTTTTTCAGGATGATTGACGCGCAAACGACGCAGACAATTCCGATGATGTACATTAAAAGCGTAAGGCTTCCTGAGTCGAATCCTGCGATTTTTTTGCCGATGATTCCTGCCATCAGTGCAATTACCGGAAGTTTCGCGCCGCAGGGAATCCATGTGGTCGTAAAAATCGTCAGCCGCCGGTCGTTGTCGTTTTCGATTGTCCTGCTCGCCATAATTCCCGGAACGCCGCATCCTGAACCGACCAGAAGCGGAATGAATGATTTTCCCGAAAGCCCGAATTTGCGGAAAATTCTGTCCATGACGAAAGCAATCCGCACCATGTATCCGCAGTCTTCCACAAGGGAAAGCAAAAAAAACAGAATCGCCATCTGCGGAACGAATCCCAGAACCGCACCCACGCCGCCGATTACGCCGTTTACGATGCAGTCCAGAAGAATTTCGTTGGTTCCCGCATTTTCCAGCGCACTTTCGATTGCACCCGCGATTCCCGGAATTTCAAATTTTTCTATGCCGAACAGATGCCAGCTTTCGCCGAAAAGTCCGTCGTTCGCCCAGTCCGTCAAAACGCTTCCCACCGTGGAAACCGAAATGTAATAAATGACCCACATTACCGCCAGAAAAATCGGAATGCCGAGCCACCTGTTCGTAACGATTCTGTCGATTTTGTCGGATTTCGTTGCTTTCTGACCGGCTTTTCGTACGCAGCGGGAAACGATTCCCTGAATGTATTCGTATCGTTCGTTGGTGATAATCGATTCGATGTCGTCGTCTTTTTCTGCTTCGAGTTTTTTTGTAAGTTCTTCGGCTTTCTGCAAATCTGAATCGTTCAGCGAAATTTTTGAAAGGACTTCCGTGTCGCGCTCAAGAATTTTTATGGCGTACCATCGTTTTAATTCTGCGCGGACTGATGACGGCACGAATTTCTGCGCTTTTTCAATGTACGATTCAACTTCCGCGGAAAAAATTTTCGTGGGAATGAACGATTTTCCTGAATCCGCCGCTTTTTTTGCCGCCGCACACGCTTCCTTTACGCCGGTTCCTTTCAGCGCGCTGGTTTCGATTACCGTGCAGCCGAGTTCGCCCTGAAGTTTTTCCGTGTCAATGGAATCGCCGGATTTTTTCAGCACGTCAATCATGTTCAGCGCAATTACCGTGGGCTTTCCCAGTTCCAGAATCTGCGTGGTCAGATAAAGATTTCGTTCGATGTTCGTCGCGTCCACCAGGTCGAGAACCGCTTCAGGATTTTCGTCGATAAGATAATTCCGCGAAACTACTTCCTCCGAAGTGTAGGGCGAAAGGGAATAAATTCCGGGCAAATCGGTCACGGTTACGTCGTCGCTTCCTTTCATTTTGCCTTCTTTTTTTTCAACCGTAACTCCGGGCCAGTTTCCCACGTATTGCCGCGCACCGGTCAGATTGTTGAACATGGTCGTTTTTCCGCAGTTTGGATTTCCTGCCAATGCAATTCTTGTTTCTGCCATCATTCCACCTCGATATTTTCTGCGTCATCTTTGCGAACCGAAAGTTCGTATCCGCGAATCGTTACTTCAATCGGATCGCCCAGCGGAGCAACTTTCCGCACGAAAACTTCGCATCCTCTGGTGAATCCCATGTCCATGAGCCGACGCTTTAACGATTTTTCGCCGCCCAGTTTTTTTACTTTTACCGTCGAACCGATTTCGACTTCCCTCAACGTAGCCATTTTGCCCCCGATTTTTTTATGAAAATTCCTCCCGCGCCCAAAAAATTCGGGTTGCAGAAGAGGATTTTGTACGATTTTTTTTGATTCGACCGATTTATGCCGTTCTAAATCATGATTTTTGACGCCATGGAACTGTCGATGGCGATGCGGCATTCTTTTACTTTTACGATTAGTCCTGTTTTGATTTTTTGGATGACGGTAACGGGCGAACCCACGTTAAAACCAAGTTCGTTCAGATGCTGCTTTATTTGCGGCGCGCCACCCACGCGGGAAATCACAACTTCATCACCGAGGTTAGCGAACAACAACGGCATAATTTCCTCCTGCAAAAAGTTAATCATGTATAATCGAAATTACCCTATACAAAGAATTATTAACCTTTTCTAATTAAAGTTATCATAAACTAACTTCCGCGGAATGTCAACAGGGTGCATGATGATTTTTTTT
>CAZACA010000185.1:0-3368 GCA_964483515.1 uncultured Treponema sp. | reverse complement strand
GAAATAAAATTTTCCTGATTGTAAGTGATTACGCAAACCGAAAACATCGGAATGCTCTTTTGATTTTCGTTCATTTTTCGCTCCATTCGTTTACGGCTTCTGCAACTTTTTCTGCCTGCGCGTCAGTCATGGCGGGACTCATGGGAAGGCTCAATTCTTCCGCGGCGATTTTTTCCGTTACGGGAAAATTCCAGTCGTTCCAGGCGGAATAGCATTTCTGTTTGTGAGGCGGAACCGGATAATGAATTACCGTGCCGATTTTTTTTTCGCAAAGGAATTTCTGCAAATCGTCCCTGCCCGAAGCAAGAACAGGAAAAATGTGAAAAACGTTTTCCCGCGGATTCGTCGTCTGCGGAATGAAAATTCGCGGATTCGTAATTTTTTCAGCGTAAATTTCTGCAATTTCCTTTCTGCGGCGATTGTCTTCGTCCAGATGCTTTAATTTTACGTCAAGAACTGCTGCCTGAATTTCGTCCAGACGGCTGTTTCGTCCGCAAAAATCGAAAACATATTTTTTGCTCGAACCGTAATTTGCCAGTGCGCGGATGGTTTTTGCAAGTTCTTCATCGTCAGTCGTTACGGCACCTGCGTCACCCAATGCACCGAGATTTTTCCCCGGATAAAAACTGTGGGCAGCGGCATTTCCGAGGCTTCCGGTTTTTTTCCCGCCGAAAAAGCATCCGTGGGCCTGCGCATTATCTTCAAAAAGAAAAAGTTTGTGACGGCTGCAAATTTCCGCGATTTTTCTGGTGCACGCGTTTCGTCCGTAAAGATGAACGATCATGACGGCTTTTGTCCGCGGAGTGATTTTTTGTTCGATAAGGTCGTCGTCGATTTCAAGCGTTTCAAGTTTCGGCTCCACCAGAACCGGCACCAGATTGTTTTCTGTTATGGCAAGAATCGTGGCAATGTAAGTGTTTGCAGGAACGATAATTTCATCGCCCGCCTTCAGCCTTCCCAGTTCCACATTTCCGCGCAAAATCCAGTTCAGCGCATCCAGACCGTTCGCCACACCGACGCAAAATTTCGTCCCGATGTACGAAGCAAAATTCTTTTCAAAGGATTCGTTTTCCGCACCCTGCAGGTACCAGCCCGAATTCACCACGCGCAAAACCGCCTGACAAATTTCGTCGCCATGCAAAGCAGTCACATCCTTCAAACTCAAAAAAGGCACATTCATTCTGTACGCTCCGTTTTAATTTTTTCGTTTTTTAAACGATGAATTCAAAAGTTTTTTCAGGGGCTTTTTGAAAAACCGACGGTACACTTTTCCCAATGCGGCGCGAACAAACAATCTTTTCGCCTTGTAAAGCATGACGAAAAAAAGGCAAATTTTTTCCGCCCTGGACAATTTCGGATACCGCAGCCATTTTTGCGACCATTTCAGTCCGTAGTCTTTCGCGCATTTTTCATAAAGCGACAAATCCACAGAAGAAATTTTTTTTCTGATGGAAAAAATTCGGGGCCAGTCACCAGCCATGCGAACCGCAGACTCTTTTTTCATTTTTTTCCCGATTTTTTCGCAAATTTCCATTCCGATGAATCCGCGGACTGTATTTATCACCGCCCCCCCCCCCTGTAAAGATTCCGTCGCCTGTCTGTTCATACACAGCCATAGTTTGGGGAAGATAATACAAATTTCCGTGCTGAATAATTGAAAAGGTAATCAGATTGTCGTTAAAAACGCAGTCAAGCAAATCTACGGGAAGTTTTTCAATTACGCTGCTCCTGAAAAGAAGCGTGTCCGTGTGAAGATAACTGTATTTCCAATATTTTTTTGCGTCCACGATTCCTTCCGAAAGTCTTTCATTTCCGCCAAAATTCTTTTTTGTTCCGTCGGGAAACAACGCATAAATGGGATGACCGCAGCCGATGCAACCGGAATTTTCCGCTTTTTCAAGAATTTCAACCTGCTTCTGCAATTTATTTTCATCGCAGAAAAAATCGTCGCCGTCCAGATAAATGAAAAATTTTCCGCGCACATTTTTCAGCAGATTCAAACGGTTCTGCGATGCACGAAATCCGGGCGCATATTTTTGTTCGTTTCGCGGCATGACAAGAAGTTTCGTTCTGTCAGGATATTTTTCAATCCAGCACTGAACTTTTTTTTGCGTTCCGTCCGAAGAGCCGTCATCGCCCACCAAAACTTCCACGCCAAAATTCGTCTTCTGACAAAAAACGCTTTCCAACGCCCTGTCCACGTATTTTTCCTGATTGTAGAACGTTACGAGCACGCTCACTTTTGCCGAATTTTTACTTTCCACTGTACGCTCCTCTGCGGCTTTTATACGTCGATTTCCCATGTAGTGTAAGCAATCGTCCTTCCGCCGAAACCTTCCTTTTGCCAAATCAGGCCTTCGTTCAAAAACTTTCCGTTGTTTTCGGTCGAAATGCCAAAATCCAGATATTTTTTAGCCGTTCTATATTTTTCAATCACGCTCCAGACCACAAAATCCAGCGCACCGATTTTCCGCGCTTCATCGTCCGCAGCGAGATATTGCGTGTGAACGACATTTTTGTATTCGTAAATCACCGTGCCCGCTATCATTTTTCCGCCGTGAAATGCACCAAAAAGCCTTATGTTCTGCGGAAAAAACGAATGCAGCAGCGCAAGTTCCTTTCCGGTGTGAACCGCCCTTGCACCGTGATATTTTTCCAGAACCGAATTTTCCAGTTCAATAAACGCATCAAAATCAGTGCTTTCTGAAATTTCCACGGATTCACGTTTTGCCCGCGAAATTTGCGCTTTACGACCTTTCGGCAATTTTATCGGATTTGCAAAATTCAGGACTGTCGCCGCTTCAATTTTAAAAATCCGTGCATCGTTCAAAAAAAGCGCGTAAACATCTTCTTCCGCCGGCTGCAGATGAAAAATGTGCGGTACTTTTTTGTATACGATTTTTGAAATTCCGTTTTTCCGCGAAAATTCCAGAAGACAGTCAAAAAGTTCGTTCATGGAATGCTGCTTCATGGTTGAATCCGTAACGAATCCGCCGTAAGTAAGTCCGCCGTGGCTTGTGAGTACGCCGTCTTTCACGGAAGCAGGAAACAGTGCAGAAAGCTCGTCCTTTTCATTAAAAAACATCAGCGAATTGTCGCGGAATCTGTCTTTGTGGTACTCCATGTAGTCGCGGTTAAACATAAACACGGGCGATTTTGAATTTTCGTTGAATTCGTCCCAATTTTTTTTGCGCTCAGAAGAATACAGAACGGCTTTCATAATGCAAAAGCCTCCTGAAATTTTCCTCCCGTAGTGCGGAAAAAGGCGAATACTACTCTACTTTTGCCCCCCCCCCCCATAACTAAATTTGCGTTCTTCCATCACTTCCCTCTTTCCAATAAATTTTGCCGGATTTCCTGCCCACACT
>CAZACA010000184.1:0-3385 GCA_964483515.1 uncultured Treponema sp. | reverse complement strand
GTAATTGTGTAAATTTTCTTCCAGAGTGCGTAAAGCGTCATGTCGCCTGAAACGGAAATTTCTTTGCCCGCGGAATAAGTTGCCGTAGTCGCGGAAGAAGTCAGCGCGTATCCTGCAAATTTCCAGCCGCTTAACGTGGGTTCCGTGGAAGAAATCGCGAAAGTTTTTCCTTCTTCAACTTCCGAAGAATCAGTCTGCAAATTTGAAACGCTTCCTGTTGCACCGCTTGGTTTGTTTGCGTCGTATTTTATCGTAAACGTGCGCAAAATGTTCAGCGTGTATGTTTTTTCCGCCGAATCGTTGTAGCCGTCCTTCGTGGCTTTAAGCGTTACCGTGTGCTCTCCCGAACCGACTGAAACAGTTTCGCCTTTCTGTTCCGTTCCGCTGTCAATCGTATAGACAAAAGTTACGCCCGCAGAATTTGATGAATCGTTATTGTAAACCGCCGTAAATTCCGCGCTGGTTTCGCCTGATTTAAGGGTCAAATCTTTACTGTCTCCGAACGAATTTCCGCCGTAAGTCAAATCCGGTTCTCTTAAAGTTTCTTTCACCACAATGCTGAATTCCGCGGAAGTCGATTTGAATCCGTCTTTTGCAGCAGTTACTGTCAGCGTGTAAGTTCCCCTTGTCAGCGTTATGTTCTTCGACGTGCCTGAATCAGTTCTGTCGCCGCTTAATTCGTAGGAAATTTCCGCGTTTTCTGCCTGAGTAATCTGAATGTTTACCTGCGTCATGCCCACGCTTAAATCGATTTCTGCCGTGCCGGACAGCGTTACGTCATTTCCGTTGTTGTAAGTCAGAACCGGTTTGCTTAATTCCGCCGAATTTACGGTTATGGTGTACGTTACTTCCGCCGAATCTTCAAAGCCCGATTTCTGCGATTTTGCAATTACGGTGTGAGTTCCTGCGCCCAGAGTAAACGAATCGTTTGAAAGGGAAATCGTTCCGCCGTAGCCGTCCGTGCACACAAAAGTTACGCCGCTTACTGATGAATCCGGGTACTCGACGGTAAAAACTGCGTCTGCTGCACCGGAAGTCAAATCGATTTCCTTTTTCGATGTAATTTCAGCCGAATTGTATTTTATGACAGGAGATTTCAGCGTGGAAACTACGTCAATGAAATAAGTTACCGTGCTTGAAGTGCAGCCGTCCTTTAAAGCGGTTATGGTTACGGAATAATTTCCTGCGCTCAGGTCAAACGACGATGAACCGGCCGTATAATTTACGCCCGTGCCGCCCACCTGATAACTTACGGACAAATTCGCGTCAGGATAGGAAATTTTAAGCGTTGCACTTGTTTCGTCCGCGCCCAGAACGATTTTATTTGAAGAACTTTTTTCGTCAAACGTGGTGCTTCCATAGGACAGAACTGCCTTTTCAAGAACCGCCGCGCCCACGATAATTTCGTATTTTGCGCCCTCCGAATCGCTGCATCCCGATTTCTGCGCCGTTACCACCAAGGAATGAGTTCCCGAACTGAGCGTAATTTCGTTTGCGCTTCCGACCTGCATCTGGGTTCCGCCGTCCGTGCATACAAAAGTTACGCCGCTTACTGATGAATCAGGGTACATAATTGTAAGCGTTGCACTTGTCTGCGCTGCCGTCAGGGAGATTTGCTTTGTCGCGCTGATTTCGCTTCCGTCGTAATACAGAACCGGTTTTTTCAGTGTCGCCGCCTTTATTTCAATGCTGTACGTTACTTCCGCCGAATCGCTGCAGCCGGATTTCTGCGCCTTTACCGTTACCGCGTGACTTCCTGCGCCCAGAGTAAACGAGCCGTCCGAAGAAACCGTTACCGCCGAACTGTTGTCCGTGCACACAAAAGTTACGCCGCTTTCGTCGCATGAAAGGTTAAACGTTGCGCCCGTTTCGTCCATGGTCAAATTTACGGTTTTTGTCGAAGCGTTTGATAAAGTTTCGCCTGCATATTTTAAAACCGGAGATTTCAGCGCCTGCTTTACCGTGAGGGAATAAGTTTTTTTCGCTGAATCCGTGTAGCCCGATTTTTCCGCCCAGATTTCCACCGAATGAGTTCCCGTCGTCAGAACAAAGGAATTTCCGCTCCGTTCAGTTCCGCCGTCCACCGTATATTTTACCGTCGCACCGCTTAAATTGCTTACGGCCGTTACCGTTGCTTCAGTTTCGCCCATGTTCACCGCCAGAATGTCCGTGTCGCCCAGCAGATTTCCGTCAAAATAAAGCGAAGGACTTTGCAGCGAAACGACTATATTTTTTGCCGCGGATTTTAAATTGTATGAATCCATCCATCCGATGTCGAAATTCGTTACGCCCGAAGACGCGCCCAGACCTGTTCTGTAAACGAATTTGTATGCAGAAGACGAAGAAAGGGACGCATAACCTGCCGAAGAATCGAATTCCGTGAGCCCTGAAATCGTTCCGTTTGCGGAATCAACTGAAACCGGAACTTTCGCGGAATTTGCGTAAAAATATTTTATGTCGGCGGCATCGTCCTTTAACCTGGCAGAATCCGGCGTGTCGAACAGAATCACGTACTCACCCGAATCGTAAACCACTTCCGCGGAAGAAATTGCAGGCGGAATGGAATTGCAAAATAAATTCAGCGAAGAATACGATTCAAATTCCACGTGGGAAACCGGATGATAAAGGCGGATTACAGGCGAAATATTTTTTCCTTCAGTCAGAAAATCCGCGGGGTACGAAACCGAAAGCGTTGACGAATCCGGCTGACAGACTGAAACCGATTCGCTTTCTCCTTCTGCCACGTCGAATTCCATGGAACTTCCCCGGGAAAACGAAAAATTCTGCGGATTGTCCATGTAAAAATTCACCGAAAAATTCTGTCCGGGGGAAACGCTTATGCTTCCGTCGGTGCCGGTGTTGTAGTCGCCCGAAAGTTCGTAGCGCGAAATTTTTGATGATGCGGTATTGTAATCGAAAAATTCTTCGACAGGATCCTGAATGTTGAAAAGCGAGCATGAAAAAACCGAAAAAAACGAAAGTAAAAAAAGAAATTTTGATTTTACGTCTGCCATTTTCTGTGCCTTCATAAAACGGAAAAATCGATGAAAACACAAAAAATCACTGCTCAAATTTTCGCGTTCTCTCTCAAAACCTTTCCCGAACTATGCCACATTTTAAAAAAAATTGAAAGCAAAATGTAAAAAAAGTACGCATTTTCAGTCTGAAAGTACTGCATGAAAAAAGCGGAAATTTTTTTTAAGCGGAATTTTTGTGCGATTAAGGCGGAAAAATGCGGAAGGTCGGCGAAGGAAGCGGAAGTTTTTTTTAGTAAAGTTTTTGCGTGGATAAAGGCGCAGGAATGCGGAAGATTTGCAAAGGAAGCGGAAATTTTTTTAGTAAAGTGAATGCGTGGCAAGGCGTAGGAATGCGGAAGATTTGCAAA
>CAZACA010000183.1:1994-3403 GCA_964483515.1 uncultured Treponema sp. | reverse complement strand
TATCGCGGCGTGCGTGGCGGCAGGAATTTTCATGGCAAAAAGTTTGAGTCCGCTGAAAACCGTGGAAGAAAAAATTACGGAAATTGCATCGGGAAAAGCGGATTTGACGAAGCGGATTGATTTTGTTTCCCGTGACGAAATCGGCGGAGTCGTAAAAGGATTCAATGCGTTTTCAGAAAAATTGCAGAACATTATCCGTGCGTTAAAGGAATCAAAAAATTCCCTCGTGGCGGGCGGCGGAGAATTTTCGCGGAGTACGGAAGACACGATTTCTTCAGTGACGGAAATTCTTTCAAACATCGAAAGCCTTGGCCGCGGAATTCAGGCGCAGTCAGACAGCGTGGAGCAGACGGCAGGCAGCGTGAATCAGATTATTTCAAACATTGAATCGCTGAAAAAAATGATCGAAGCGCAGTCCAGGGGCGTAACGAATGCATCGGCGGCGGTGGAAGAAATGATCGGCAACATTGCATCGGTGAATTCGTCCATGGAAAAAATGGCGGGTGCGTTTAAGGAACTTGAGTCGCGGGCAATGGACGGAATTCAGAAGCAGGAAGACGTTGACCACAGGATTGACGTAATCGACAGGGAAAGTCAGGCGCTTCAGGATGCAAACTCGGTAATTGCAAACATCGCGGAACAGACGAATCTTCTGGCGATGAATGCGGCAATCGAAGCGGCTCATGCAGGGGAAGCGGGCAAAGGATTCAGCGTGGTGGCGGACGAAATCAGGAAACTTTCGGAAACTTCTACGGTTCAGTCCAAGACAATCGGCGAAGAATTGCAGAAAATTCAGGAAATCATAAAGGGAATCGTGGATGCTTCCGCGGAATCAAAACTTTCGTTCGGTGCGGTTTCCGACAAAATAAAGGCAACGGATTCGCTTGTAAACGAAATTTCAGGCGCCATGAAAGAACAGATGGCAGGTTCGGAGCAAATCAACGTTTCCCTCAGGGACATGAACGGCAGCACGTCGGAAGTAAAAAGCGCATTCGTGGAAATGTCGGAAGGAAGTCAGACGATTCTGCAGGAAGTGAAAAATTTGCAGGACGTTACGCTGAACATCCGCTCGGGCATGGACGAAATGAAAGCGGGCGCAAAAAAAATCAGCGAAACCACGTCGGGACTGGCGGAAATTTCGGCGCAGATGGGAAATTCCATCGAAGAAATCGGACGGCAGGTGGACGAATTTGAAGTTTAGCGCGCGGAAAAAATCCGGTTTTATTGAATGAATCCGCTGAAAAAAAATCCGCGGGTTCGTTCAAAAATATTTTCAGCAAAAATTTAAAAATATAAATTTAAAAAAAACAGGAGCACAAAAATGAAAATGCAGCAATTATTCGGACTGATTCTGGTTTTAATGGCGGCGGTTATCGTTCCGTTTGCGTTTTAATTCCGTCGGCAAAGTC
>CAZACA010000183.1:0-1894 GCA_964483515.1 uncultured Treponema sp. | reverse complement strand
GATTCGGTCTATAGCAAAAATCTATCGGACGATTTGTAGAAAAAGAATTTTTTTTGTTATACTATTTTTCAGCGAGGAAAAAAATGACTACAGCCCGGGAATTCAGGAAAGACTTTGGAATTTTCAGCGAAAAAATCAATCAGAATTTAGTTTATCTGGACAGTGCGGCGACTTCTCAGCGGCCGGAATGCGTTCTTTCGGCAATGGCGGAATTCTATCGCAGGGACAACGCAAATCCGCTCCGTGGACTTTACGATTTAAGCGTGCGTGCAACCGACGATTACGAAAATGCGCGGAAATCTGCGGCGGAATTCATAAACGCTTCGTGCGCGGAAGAAATAATTTTTACGCGGAATGCTTCGGAAAGTTTGAATCTGGCGGCGTATTCATTCGGCCTGGCGAACGTAAACGAAGGCGACGAAATCGTAGTAACGTGCATGGAACATCATTCAAATTTCCTTCCGTGGAAAATGGTATGCGAAAAGAAAAATGCAGGGCTCGTGTGGCTTGAATGCGGCGACGACGGCGTAATTCCTGCTGCGGAATGGCAGACGAAAATCACGGCGAAAACAAAAATCGTGGCGCTGACTCAGGTAAGCAACGTTTTCGGCATAACGAATCCGGTGAAAGAAATCGCGGAATTTGCGCATAAAACGGGCAACGGCGGAAAAGGCGCGGTTGTAGTGGTTGACGGTGCACAGAGCGTTCCGCATTTTAAAGTGGACGTGCAGGATCTGGACGCGGATTTTTTTGCATTCAGCGGACACAAACTCTGCGGACCCTTCGGAATCGGCGTTCTGTACGGAAAAAAAAGCATTCTGGAAAAAACCGAACCGTTTCTGCGCGGCGGTGAAATGATTGAATACGTTTCCAGGGAAAAAATCGAATACGCGGAAATTCCCCACAAATTTGAAGCGGGCACTGTAAACGCAGGCGGCGCGGTGGGACTGAAAGCGGCAATCGATTACATAAAAAACGTCGGTCTGGAGCGGATTCAGCAGAATGACGATTTTCTCGCGGAAATTCTTATGGACGGCATGAAAAAAATTCCGCATGTAAAAGTTCTGGGTCATCCCGATGCGAAAAATCACTGCGGAATCGTAACTTTTACCGTGGACGGCGTTCATCCCCACGACATTGCATCGATTTTGAATTCGGAAAACATTGCAATCAGGGCAGGTCATCATTGTGCGCAGCCGCTCATGGAAAAACTTGGAGTCGGTTCTACGGCGCGGGCGAGCTGTTATTTTTATAACACGGAAGAAGACGTGCAGAAATTTTTATCGTCCCTTGCAAACGTGCGCAGATGGATGGGATTCAAGGAGTAAAAAATGGATTTGAAGTCGCTTTATCAGGAAATTTTAAACGAACACAATCTGAATCCGGGGCACAAAGGAATTCTGAACGAACCGACCGTTTCGCTCCGGGGCGTGAATCCGAGTTGCGGCGACAATATTTTTTTGCAGCTGAAAGTTGACGACGACGGCACCATTTCCGACGGAACTTTCAGCGGTTCAGGATGCGCCATCAGCCAGGCTTCCGTGGACATGATGCTGGACGACATAATCGGCAGAAAAAAGGACGACGCCATCAGGCTTGCTTCGCTTTTCATGGACATGATTTACGGAAAAATCGACGACGACGAATCCCTTGAAGAACTGGACGAAGCCGCAAGTTTAAAAAACATCAGCAAAATGCCTGCGCGGGTAAAATGCGCGGTTCTGGGCTGGCACACCATGGAAGAAATGCTGAAAAACGGCAGAACCACGGGAGAAGGCAGCGCGGAACATTGCAGCACGGAGTAGGCCGCCGGCAACTATAAAGATAAATTTTTAACAGAAAACGCCAAAAATTCTTAAAAAAAAGCAACTCACCGCTGAAAATTTTCGCTCAA
>CAZACA010000182.1:0-3476 GCA_964483515.1 uncultured Treponema sp. | reverse complement strand
AAAAAAATTACCGCGCACAATATTCGTCCAGCCTGGAAATATAAAAAACGCAGAAATCTTTTATGCGGTTGTTGAACGCGGTTTCAAGACGCTTTTTTAAAAACGGTGGCTTCACGGCCCTGATTCCTCCCAGCGCAAAAATTTTCCACACGTCGCCCTCGCGATAAACTGCAATTCCTGCTTTCATCGTCCGCTTTTGAATCGCCGCCAGACCCGAAAAATTCATCTTATCCAGATTTTCGTGCAGGAACAAAAACGATTCGTCCGTCACGACCATTTTCAGCGTTGCGTTGTAATCCGAAAACGGCGTCATGCAGAAAATTGCATCGTAAAAAAATTCGCTGCCGGTCTGCGAAAACGATTTTAATTCCGCCCTGCTGAAAAGCGGAACCGTTGTGTCGCTGCGTTCGGAATAATACGGAATTTCCAGATAAAGATTCATGTTGCAAAAAAGCGTCGAAACGAATTTCGTCAAATCCTCGTTGCCTTTAAAAGGAATTTCGTACTTTACTTCCGCAAGATAATTCGGCTCAAGATTTTTCATTTCGTCCAGAACCGCATCCGAAACTTTCGACTTCCCTGAATCCAGACTGATTTTTTTTACGTCGTTTATAAAGTCGATGGAAATTTCGTTTTCCGCCGAAAAAATCATCCGCGGAAAAATCGCAAAAATCGCCGCGCAAAAATAAAACCAAAAATTCCTTTTCATGAGCCGCATTCTACCAGAACAAAAAAAAAATTTCACCGCAACTTTTTTCGCCGAATTTATTTTTTCGTCCGCGGAACATATTTCTCCAAAATATTTTCAGCGCCGGGTGTTGCAGTTTTTGATACAATCCAGTTCGCGCCGGAATTGGGAAGCGTTTCATTTTTTTTGTACGCAGAAATCACTTCGCCCAAATTCGTCCTGCAAAAAGAACGTGTCGCTGCACTGCTCGTGATGTTGTCGCTGCAAACCGCATTCGCCGTTTCTTTTCCGCCCTGCCAGATTTCCTCAGGAATTTTTTCCGCCACCGAAGAAATTTTTGCATTCCATTCCGCACCGCTTTTCGCAAACAAAACCGCTTCCAGAATTTTTCCGTCCGCCGAATCCAGAACGTAAACGATGTCCGAATCCGCAAAAACCGCCGAAGAATTTTCCGACCAGAAATCCCGCGCGCCATCCGAAGAATCTTCGTGCGTTGAAACCGTCAGGTCGCTGCCCGTTTCGCTAATCATGCCCTCGCCGTCCGCACCGTCGCTTACGATTTTCCGCATGTGAACGGTTATGATTTCGCCCGCCTGAACTTCCACCGCAGGAAACGCAAATTTTTTTTTGTCGCCGTCCGATGCGCTTAAAATTTCAAAGCCCGAAAGATTTCCGCTTTTTAAAACGTAGAGTTCCACGAATTCGCTGCGATGAACTGTTTCGCCGCCGGATTTTTTTTGCCCGTATGCGTTCCGAATTTCCGTGATGACAAATTTCGCCGGATTTGAATTGAAGCCCAGAAACGGAATGCTCCAGGTCAGCGAGTTTCCGGACGAATCCACCAGATTTCCTTCCGCCACATAATTTTCGCCGATTTCAGTCCGTGAAAAATTCAGCGACGCTTTTTTTTCGCCGTAGTCCACGCAGGTTTCGCCCAAAGTTTCGCCGTCCGCAGAAAAAATTTCCGCCGAACCGATCTGCACGTCTTTTGAAAATTCCATTTCCAGCGAATCCACGCCCGTCACGCGGAACTCGGTAATTTCAGCAACGGAAAAATCGCCGTCAAGACATTCGGGACTTTCCGCGGAACTTCTGCACGAAACGGGACAAAAGAAAAAAATCACCGCGCACAGAATTCCCGCCGCAGGAAAAATCGTTCCAAAAAAAATCGATTTAAAAATTCGCTTCATAATTCCTCCAGAAAAATTTTTTTCATCTGCAATTATTATTTCCGAAAAAAAAAATTTTCTGACACGTTTTTAAAAAAATCGTAAAAAAAATTTATTGAGATTTCGCAGAAAAAATATTATGGTTTCGCCATGAATTATCAGTCGTTTCATGAAGAAGACAAAATCACTTTTCATTGCCAGCAGAATGTTTTTTTTGGACAGTGCACGCCGCAAAAAAAAATCAGCCTGAACGAACTTTTAAAAATTACGTCAAACGTCGCCGTGGAAGAATACAGACGCCGCGGATTGTCCAGAGAATTTTTAAAGGAAAACGGATTTGCAATTCTGGTTTCGCGATGTTCTTTCCGAATCCACAAAATGCCCGCCGAAAATCAGTTCATCGAAGTCGTTACGTGGGAAGAAAAACCCGAAGCGCTTCAGCTCATCCGCTGCTACGAAATTCTTGACGAAGAAAAAAATATTCTGGTTTCAGGAAAATCGTCGTGGATTTTAGTGGACATAAATTTGCGCCGGATTCTGCCCACAAAAAAATTTACTCTCCGCGAACCGTCGCCAAAGCAGGTGAATTTAAATTGCGATCCGCCGGCAAAAATTTCCGTGGACGAAAATCTTCCGCTGCTCGACGAACGCAAAATAAAATTTTCGGATCTGGATGCAAACGGTCACACGACGAATCCGCGTTACGCTGCTTTTATCGAAGACGTTTTGCCCGCGGAACTTCGCACGAAAGACGTAAAAGATTTTAAAATCAATTTTGCAAAGGAAGCGCTTCTGGATGACACGCTGAAAATTTTCGGTGCATTCGACCGGAACAAAAATCAGTTTGTCGTCGAAGGAAAAACTGAAAAAGCCGTTTCATTCGAGTCGATTCTGCAATTTTAAAATTTTAAAAATTCAGTCCGATGTAAATTCCGAAACGTCCACCGAATCGTCGTAGCGCAAAAAATACAGATGCGTTTCGATTTTTTTTACGTCGGTCTGAAAAATTTCCGCCGCCGCCAGCCGGTAACATTTCAGCTGGGAAAAATAAATTTCAGGACGAATTTCGCGGTCGGTTTTGTAATCCACCAGCACGATTTTTTTTTCAGCGTTTTCAAAAACCAGATCCATGGCACCGGTAAAAATCGTTTCGCCGTCAAAAAATTTAAATTTATTTTCCGCCTTAAACATCCGTCCGTTTTTTTTCGCCGCCAGAAATTCCGCACCCAGAAAATGACCGCTGAATTTTTCGCACATTAAATTCACCGCGCCAAAAATTTTTTTCCGTTCATCGTCCGAAAGAAGTTCCGCGATTTTTTTTGAAAGAATTTTGTCGTTCACGTCTTCCGCGGAAAAATCGGTTTTGCCTGACAGCGCAAATTTTTCCATGCACGAATGAGCAAGCGTTCCAAAATCCGCCGAAGAAAATTTCGCCAGAAGTTTATCGTCGTCGTCGGAAGAATTTTTTTCGTCCGCTAAAACCGAATCGATGCAATCGTAATTTTTGTTCTGCATAAATTTTTTTTCAGGAAAAATTTTTCGCGGCGCAAGAGGATTTTCCAGACTGCTCGGCGAAGAAGTTTTGTCGAAAAATTCCGCGGGAAAATTTTCGCTTTCTT
>CAZACA010000181.1:0-3522 GCA_964483515.1 uncultured Treponema sp. | reverse complement strand
GTCATGGGACGACTCTTGTCGATGTCAGGGTATGACTGAAAAAATACGAAACAAAAATCCCTTGAAAATTCATTCCTGCCGCGCCGAAAGGGAATCCACCAGATCCATCACCGTCCGGCGGTTAAACTGATTCAGCGCGTTGTACTTTTTTTCCAGATTCAGAAATTCCTTTGAGTTGCGTTCTTCAAGAAATTCGTCCCTGCCCGTCAAAAGAAATTCCACCGTAACGTTTAAATTCTTTGCAATTTTGTACGCGTTTTCTGCGCCCGGCACGGCTTTCTGTCCGAACAGATATTTTTCCAGCGTGTTGCGGCTGATTTGCGTGCGCGCGGAAAGTTCCTTTACTGAAACGTTTTGAAAATCCATTTCGCTTTTCAGATTTTCCGAAAAATTCATGATTCGACTATAGTAATATCTGGCGGAATGATGGTTGATTTTCGTAATATTTGGCGTATAATGTGCCACGCTTCAGCCATATTTTACGCTGATTTTCCGTTCATCGTGTCAGATATGGCAATTTTTTTTTCTTAAGGAATTTTTATGAATTTGCTTTACATTGACCCGGGCACGGGAAGCATGCTTTTTTCCGTAATGTTCGGCGTGGCGGGAACACTTGTTTTTCTGGGACGAAAAATTTTTTACAGAATCAGGTTCGTTCTGACGGGCGGAAAGGCTGAAAAAATTTCCCGGGCGAAAATTCCGTGCATAATTTACAGCGACAGCAGAAGGTACTGGAACGTTTTTGAACCGATTTGTGACGAAGCGGAACGGCGGAAATTCGGCGTGGAATACTGGACTGCTTCCGCGGATGATCCGGCATTTAAAAAAAATTATCAGTTCGTGAAATGCGTTTTTATCGGCGAAGGAAACAGGGGTTTTGCGCGGCTGAACATTGCAAACGCAAAGGTAATTCTTTCTACGACGCCGGGTCTGGACGTCTATCAGTGGAAACGCAGCCGCAACGTGGAAAAATACATCCACATTTTTCATGCAGTGGACGAAGGCCTGGGCTACAGGATGTTCGGCATGGATTTTTACGACGAAATTTTTTTGTCGGGCGCGTTTCAGGAAAAATATCTGCGCAGAATCGAATCGATGCGAAATCTTCCGCAGAAAAAAACGCTGGTGGCAGGCTGCACTTACCTGGACGAAATGAAAAAACGGTTCGATGCAGAAAAATCCGCGGAACGGAAAAAAACGCTTCAGGTTCTGCTGGCTCCGTCCTGGGGAAAAAGCGCAATTTTAAATCGTTACGGCGAAAAAATAATTCACGCGCTGATTTCCACAGGATACAAAATCGTCGTGCGTCCCCATCCGCAGTCCATGACAAGCGAAAAAATCATGATGGAAAATTTAATGCAGGAATTTCCGCAGACAGAAAATTTTTCGTGGAATTTCGACAACGACAATTTTTCGGTGCTCTCGGAAAGCGACATCCTGATAACGGATTTTTCGGGAATAATTTTTGATTACGCGCTGATTTTCAACCGTCCGCTGATTTACGCTGACACTTCGTTTGATCCGTCCTGTTACGATGCGGCGTGGCTTGAAGGCGAAAAATTGTGGCGGTTCGGGGCGCTGGAAAAAATCGGCGTTCAGTTGCAGGAAAAAGATTTCGCGAAAATCAGGGACGTCATCGACAGCACGATTCACAGCACGAAACTTCTGGACGGCATAAAGGAAGTGGGCGACGAAGCATGGCAGAACCGCGGCAACTCGGCGAAATTCGTCACGGATTATCTGGAAGAATGCACGAAAAATCAGGCGTAAAAAAAGGGGAGGAAAAGGAAATGCAGGCGATTATTCTGGCGGCGGGAATGGGAAAGCGTTTGAAGGAACTTACGCAGAACAACACGAAATGCATGGTAAAGGTAAACGGCGTAACGATGATTGAGCGGATGCTCAGGCAAATCGATGCAAGGCATTTTTCGCGGATTGTGATTGTGGTCGGCTACGAAGGAAAAAAGCTCATGGATTTTATTTCCACGCTGAAAATTCTTACGCCGGTTGTTTTCGTGGAAAATAAAATTTACGACAAAACGAACAACATTTATTCCCTTTCGCTTGCAAAGGAATTTTTGCGGAAAGAAGACACGGTGCTTTTTGAGTCGGACATAATTTTTGAAGATTCCGTTCTGGATTCGCTTCTGGAAGACCCGCGGGAAACTCTTGCGCTTGTGGCAAAGTACGAAAGCTGGATGGACGGAACCTGCGTAAAACTTTCCGAAAACGACGACATCATCGATTTTGTTCCGGGCAAAAAATTCGATTTTTCTCAGGGCGAAAATTATTTTAAAACCGTAAACATCTATAAATTCAGCAGGCATTTTTCAGAATCGCATTACGTTCCTTTTCTGGAAGCGTATCAGGAAGCGCTGGGCGAAAACGAATATTACGAACAGGTTCTGCGCGTAATCACCATGCTGGACGAACCGGGAATTTTTGCCAGGCGTCTGGAAAATCAGAAATGGTACGAAATCGACGACGCACAGGATCTGGACATTGCCGAATCGATTTTTGCATCCGACGAAAAACAGAAACTTCATGCGCTTCAAAAACGTTACGGCGGCTACTGGCGTTATCCTGCGCTGAAAGATTTCTGCTATCTGGTGAATCCGTATTTTCCGCCCGAAAAACTCATGGACGAAATCAGGGCGAGTTTTGAAAAACTCATTGCACAGTATCCGTCGGGAATGCAGGTGAATTCGCTTGTGGCTGCAAAAAATTTCGGCGTGCGTGCGGAAAACATCATCGTGGGAAACGGCGCGGCTGAACTGATTAAATCGCTTTTGAATTTTCTGGAGGGCAGAATCGGAATCGTCCGTCCGACTTTTGAAGAATATCCTGCACGATGTTCCGCGGAAAACGTAACTGCATTTTCGCCCGAAACTCACGGCATGAATTATTCTGCGGAAGACTTGCAGAATTTTTTTGACGCGAATCCCGTGGAAAATTTAATCTTAATAAATCCTGACAATCCGTCGGGCAACTACATAAAAAAATCCGACCTGCTGAATCTGGTTTCCTGGACAAAGGCGAAAAAAATAAATTTTGTGGTGGACGAATCGTTTGCAGATTTTTCCGACGAAAAAAACAATTCGCTCATCGACATGAATCTGCTGAACGAAAATCCGCATCTGTTCGTGATGAAAAGCATTTCAAAATCTTACGGAGTGCCGGGGCTTCGTCTGGGAATTCTTGCGTCAGGTGCAGCGGAAAAAATTTCGCTGATGAAAAAAGACGTTTCCATCTGGAACATAAATTCCTTCGCGGAATTTTACATGCAGATTTCTGAAAAATACAAAAAAGATTACGAGGCAGCCCTGGAAAAATTCCGCGCGGAACGGAAGCGTTTTGAATCGGTTTTAAATTCGATTGACGGAATAAAAATTTTTCCGTCCCAGGCAAATTATTTCATGGCGGAAATTTCAGGAATTCCTGTGGACGAACTGGCGGCGCGAATTTTATCCGAAGACGAAATTCTGATAAAAGATTTGACGCAAAAAATCCGCGGAAAAAATC
>CAZACA010000180.1:0-3575 GCA_964483515.1 uncultured Treponema sp. | reverse complement strand
TTATGGCTTCGGTGAATTTTTCCTGCTGCGTGGCGTGAACCGGGAGCCAGTGGATTTTTATGCCTTTTTTTTCCATTCCGCGGAACCAGGTTTCCTGACGTTTTGCAAAGTGGCGGATTTCCTTTAAAAGCTGCTCTTCCATTTCGGACTGCGTGGCGATTTTTCCTTCCAGATAAAAACTTACGAATCTGTATTCCAGACCGAGTTTTTCAAGCCGCGCCCAGGAAAATTCTTCGTGCAGTTTTTTTACTTCGTCAATCATTCCCTGTGCGAGCCGTTCCTTTAAGCGGATTTCGATGTTTCTGTAAAGTTCCGTGCGTTCAAGGGTTACGCCGATTATCAGCGGATTTATTTCCGGACGCGCCGAAAGTTCAGCAATTTTCGCCTTGCCTTCCGCGGATTTTTTGTAGAGTTCAATCTGGATTGCCTTTATGACGCGTTCTTTTATGAGCAGGTCGCTTCTGTTGTGCAGGTTGGGCCGCAGTTTTAAAAGCATTCCGCTTAATTCCGCCAGATCTTTTTTTTCCAGGCTGATTTTTTCCGCTTCGTTTTGCGGAACGTCCACCAGTTCGTAGCCGCTCACGATGGAATCGATGTACATTCCGGTTCCGCCCACAACGAAAGTCGTTTTTTCTGCGCGCTGATTTTCGCCGAAAATTCTATAAAAATCCTTCTGAAAACAAAAAACGTTGTATTCGTCGTTCAGCGTGGCAATGTCGATTAACCTGTGCGGAATTTTTTTTCCGTCCGCGAAATATTCAGCCAGATCTTTTCCGCTGCCCAGATCGAGTCCTTTGTAAACCTGCCGTGAATCCGCGGAAATTATTTCCCAGCCGAAATGCGACGCGATTTTTACTCCGAGGGAAGTTTTTCCTGTGGCGGTGGGCCCCGTGAGAATTACGCAGTTTACAGAACCCGGCATACGGCACATTTTAAATATTCGCTTTTCGGATAGCCCAGAAGAATCGGATGGTCGCCTGCGGCTCCGCGTTTTTCCAGAACCTGTACGCGACGATGACTGTCTTTTGCTGCGTGAGTGAGCATGGAATAAAATGTGTTTTCGTCGAAATAATACGAGCACGAACAGGTGAAAAGAATTCCGCCTTCGTTCAGAATTTTCATGGCACGCAAATTTATGTCCTTGTAGCCGCCGTATGCTTTTTCAATGGATTTTGCGTTTTTTGTAAAAGCGGGCGGGTCGAGTACGATTACGTCGAATTTTTCGTTTTTTTCGCTGCATTCCCTTAAATAATCGAAAGCGTCCATGCATACCGCGCTGATTTTTTCCTGCATTCCGTTGAGTTCGATATTTTTTCTGATTAAATCCACCGCCGGTTCCGCCACGTCAACGCAGACAACTTCCTTTGCGCCGCCATACGCTGCATTCAGTGCGAACGCGCCCGTGTGGGAAAATGCGTCCAGAACTTTTTTTCCGCGGCAAAAATCTTTCAGGCGGTTTCGGTTAAGTTTCTGATCAAGGAAGTAGCCGGTTTTCTGTCCGTTTGCAATGTCCACGAGAATTTTTACGCCGTTTTCTTCAATCTGAATGATTTCGCTGCCTTTTTTTCCGATCCAGCCCGATTTTCGTTCCAGACCTTCCTTGTCGCGTAAATCTGCGTCGCTCCGTTCGTAAATGAAATCGCATTCCGTGGCATCTTTCAGCGCACCAAGAATTTCCGTGCGGAATTTTTCACACGCCAGCGCCAGAAACTGCACCACCAGATAAATTCCGTCGGAAGCAGCGTATCGTTCGGCAACGAGCCCCGGCAGAAAATCGGCTTCGGCAAAAACAATCCGGCAGCTTTCGTTTTTTTTGAAAAGCAGATTCCTGATGTTCACGGAATCGAAAACTTTTTTGCGCCAGAATTTCGGGTCGTCTTCGATTTGATTTGCATGAAGGGAACTGATTTTTCGCACGGCAATAAGCGATTTTTTGTTCAGCACGCCGCTTCCTAAAAATTTTCCGTTGCAGGCGAAAATTTCCACGATGGAACCGTCCTGAACCGTGCAGGATGCAAAGGGCACCGATTCGATTTTTCCTTCGTCCGCGGAAGGAAATTTCACCGTTTCGATTTCGTTTGCGTAAACCCACGGAAATCCCTGCGCCATTTCGCGGTCTTCGCCCTGTTTCAAAAAAATACGTATGTTTTTATTCATAATTTTCCGTTTCTGGTAAAAAAATGCGTCCGACCGAAAAGCCGAACGCATGAAAATCGCCGGAGCGAATTATTTTGTCGCGAGAATTGCAATTCCCGGAAGAGTTTTGCCTTCGAGGAATTCAAGGGAAGCGCCGCCGCCAGTAGAAACGTGACTCATTTTGTCAGCCAGATGGAATTTGTTTACTGCCGCTACTGAATCTCCGCCGCCTACGACTGTCATCGCGCCGCGTCCTGTTGCTTCTGCCACGAGTTTTGCAACGGTTTCGGTTCCTTTTGCAAATGCATCGAATTCAAAAACGCCCACAGGTCCGTTCCACACGATGGATTTCGCCGTGCCGATTACTTCCCTGTACAGTTCGATGGTTCTGGGGCCCACGTCCATCGCCATTAAATCCGCGGGAATGTCAGTGGTGTCAACTGAAACGGGTTTTGCATCCGCGCTGAATTCCGACGCACCCACATGGTCAACCGGCAGAATGATTTTTGCGCCTTTTGCTTCCGCGTCTTTAAGCAGTTTTTTTGCCGTGTCGATAAAATCGTCTTCTACCAGAGATTTTCCTACCGAATGACCCTGCGCTTTCAGGAAAGTGTACGCCATTCCGCCGCCGATTACCAGAGCGCTTGCATTTTTCAGGAGGGATTCCAGAACTGCAATTTTTGACGAAACTTTTGCGCCGCCGATGATTGCAATCATGGGTTTTTCAGGATTCGTTACCATGGGCTGAATGTATTTCACTTCTTTTTCCATGAGGAATCCGCCCACGCTTTCAACTTTCATGAATTTTGCGATGGATGCCGTGGAAGCCTGGTCGCGGTGTGCCGTTCCGAATGCATCGTTTACAAAAATGTCGCCGTATGTAGCGAGTTCTTTTGCCATTACGTCCCGTTCCGCCGGATCCTTGGAAGTTTCTTCCTTGTGGAAGCGGACGTTTTCAAGCATGGCAACAGTTCCGTCGGGGAAAGAATCGATGGCTGCTTTCTGACCCAGAGCGTCCGGAAGGAATTTCACTTCTTTTCCGAGTTTCTGCGCGAAATATTCTACCACAGGCTTCATGCGGTTTTTTCCGCTGATGAATTTTTCGGAATCCGCTTCAGTCCAGGTTTTGCCTGCCTTTTCCGCCTTTTCCTGCGCTTTTTTTACGTCTTTTTTGGGGTCGCCCAGATGGCTCATGAGTACGAGGCTTCTGGGGCTTTGTTCGAGAATGTACCTGATGGTTGGAAGTGCCGCCATGATTCGGGTGTCGTCCTGAACAACGCCGTCTTTCATGGGAACGTTAAAATCAACGCGCATGATGATACGCTTGCCTTTCAAATCGACATCTTTTACTGTCTTAATCATAAAAAATATCCTCCAGTGGATTTCGTAGTTTGCGCAATAATATAACAAATTTTTGTTTGGTGCAATTAAAAAACGGC
>CAZACA010000179.1:0-3585 GCA_964483515.1 uncultured Treponema sp. | reverse complement strand
ATTTCGTAAAGTTTCTGCACGGTTTTTCCGTAACTTCCCACGGGGTCGGCGTTTCCGGCAATCAGAAAAATCGGCAGCGCAGGAGGAATCCGCGAAATGTTTTTGTCCGCGTGAATCTGATTCAGCCCTGAAAAAATATCGCACATGAATCCGGTGGTGGCAGGAATTCCGCAGAGAGGATCCGCTTCGTATTCATCGACGATTTTTTCATTCCGCGTGAGCCAGTCGGATTTTGTCCGGGGATTTTTTATGCGCGAATTGCACGAACCGAACGCCGCAAAATTCAAAAAAATGCTCGTTGATTTTTTTCCGCAGAAAAATTTTACCATTCCGCCCAGAAGTTCCGCAAGGAAAACCGTAATTTTTCTGGGTCCCGCCGTTCCGCACAAAATCGCCCTGTCAAGAATTCCGCCGTATTTTTCGATGAAATTCTGCGCAATGAACGAACCGAAACTGTGCCCGAACAGAACGATTTTTGCCCCCGGAAATTTTTCCTTTGCAAACAGAACTTCTTCGTAAATGTCTTCCGTTACGCGGTTGAATCCGTCTTTTTCCGCCAGAAACGACATTTTTCCGCTTCCGTTTTCTTCGGCTTTTTTTCCCGTGAGTCCGTGTCCGCGGTGATCTTCCGCAAAAAACGCAATTCCGTTTCCGCAGAGGAATTCGGCAAAATTCCTGTAGCGCATTCCGTGCTCGGTCATTCCGTGGCTCAGAACCACGACGATTTCCGGCGAAGATTCAGGCGTCCACATGTGAAAAAAATTCACGTTTCCGTCAGACGTTTTGAATTCAATCATTTCGTATTTCATTACCCGCTCCTTTCAAGGCAAAAATTCATTCCGCGCTGCCTTCGATTTTTTTCAGGCAGAAATTCAGCGTAAAAATCATGTAAACCGTTGCGCACGCCCAGGCAGCAGGATCGGCCATGCAGACCGCCGTAAATTTCATCCGCGAAACCAGACCGAAAACTACCGCACACCTGGCAAACATTTCGATTACGCCCGAAAAAATTGCGCGCCTCGTAAAGCCCAGCCCCTGCACCGTGGGACGAATTATGTTTAAAAATCCCAGGAACCAGAAAAGCGAACCGGCAATTTTCGTAAAGTATGCAACGGCGTCAAGAATTTCAGTTTCCGCGGATTTTATGAACATCAGGCTGATGTACCTGCCCCAGAAAACCTGCACAAGACTCGCAAAAATTCCGTAGGAAACCGAAAGCACAAGCCCCTGCACGATTCCCCTGCGGATTCTGGAAAATTTATGTGCGCCGAAATTCTGGCTCGCAAAAGTTGACACGGCAGTTCCTACCGCATCGTAAGGGCTCATCATCAGCTGCTTGATTTTCGTTACCGCAGTAAAGGCCGAAACGTACACCGCACCAAGGGAATTGTTCGCCGCCTGCAAAACCATGCTTCCGATTGCCGTAATGGAAAACTGCAGTCCCATAGGAATTCCCATGGAAAGCAGGATTCCGCATTTTTTCCAGTTCCAGTGCAGGTCGTCTTTCTGCGGAAGAAGAATTTTCACGCGGAAAATTATGTACAGGAGGCAGAGCACCGACGAAATTCCCTGGGAAAGAACCGTTGCCAGCGATGCACCCGGAACGCCCAGATTCAGCGACAGGATGAAAACAAAATCCAGCGCAATGTTCAGCACGATGGAAATCAGCAGGAAAAAAAACGGAGTAGACGAATCTCCCGCCGCACGCAAAAATCCCGAAAGCGTATTGTAAAAAAGCGAAAACGGAATTCCCAGAAAAAGCACGAAAAGATAATCGTAAGCGTAGGAAAAAATATCCGCAGGCGTCTTTAAAAGGCTTAAAATTTCCCGGCAGAAAAAAGCGCATAAAGCCGCCGCCGCCGCCGAAAAAACCGCGAGAAAAACTACCGCAATAAAAACGTATTTCCGCATTTCGCCGAAATCGTCCGCACCGAATCTCTGCGCCACGGGAATCGTAAATCCAGCCGAAACGCCCATGCAGAATCCCAGAACCAGGAACTGCACGGAACTCGAAGCGCCCACTCCGGCAAGACAGAACGAACCCAGGCATCTGCCCACAATCGCCGCGTCTGCCATGTTGTACGCCTGCTGAAAAAGGTTCCCCAGAAAAAGCGGAAATGCAAATGACAGAATCAGTTTGAAAGGATTTCCTTCCGTGAGATTTTTCGTCATGTCAAATCTTCATGTTCATGGCTTCCCGAACTTCGTCCAGCGTTTTTACGGCAATTTCACGCGCTTTTTCTACGCCGTCCAGAAGTACCTGCCGGATGTATTCGGGATTTTTTTCCAGTTCGCGCCGTTTTTCGCGGAGAGGCTTTAATTCTTCGTTCAGCGATTCTGCCAGAACTTTTTTTAATTCGCCGCTTCCTTTTTCGCCGATTTTTTCCGCGACGGATTCAGGAGATTCCTTCGTGCATAGTGAAATCAGCGTAAGGAGATTCGCCACTTCAGGACGATTCTGCGGGTCGAATTCAATGCGCCGGATGGAATCGGTTTTTGCTTTTTTTATGAGCGAAACGGTTTCGTCTTCCGTGTTGCACAGAAAAATTGCGTTTCCGCGGCTTTTGCTCATTTTTCCGCTTCCGTCCAGTCCCAGAATGCTCGGCGTTTTTGAAAGCAGCGCCTGGGGCAAAGGAAAAATCGGTTCGCGGTTTCTGCAGAATTTTCTGTTGAACGCCCTGGCAATGTTCCGCGTAAGTTCAATGTGGGGAAGCTGGTCTTTTCCCACCGGAACAACGTTTCCCTTGCAGAACAGAATGTCGCACGCCTGATGAACCGGATACGTATACATTCCTGCGTTGACGTTCGTAAGTCCTGCGCTGACAATTTCTTCCTTTACGGTGGGATTCCGCGAAAGTTCCGAATTGCTCACCAGCGTCATGAAAGGAAGCATGAGCTGATTGCATTCAGGAATGTAGCTGTGGGGATAAATTATGACGTTTTCGCCCGGTTCGATTCCCGCCGCCAGATAATCGATGACCAGCTGCTTCGTGTTCTGACTGATTTTGTCGAATGCATCGTGGTCGGTCAAAACCTGATAATCCGCAATGAGAATCATCGTGGGCACGCCGATTTTTGAAAGCCTGACACGATTCTGAAGCGAGCCGAAATAATGACCGATGTGCAGATTTCCCGTGGGACGGTCGCCGGTAAGCACGCGATATTTTTTGGGATTTACAGGAATGTCATTTTCGATTTGCCTGCTGCGCTCCACCGACGCCAGAAAAGTTTTGTTTTCGTCAAATTCGTCTGCCATTTTTTCCCCTGATTTTCACTGATTTTTTACGCGGAAGAGATTACCACAATGCAGTTATTTTTGCAAAAGTTTTTTTCTTCCTTCCGCGGAAGCACGATTTTTTTTTTCGCTTTCAAAGCGGTGCTTTGGATTTTTTTTAAAGGGTTTTAAGATTCTTTTTTTTAAAAACTTACGTTTTTTGCTTTCAAAGCGGTGCTTTAGTTTTTTTTGCAAACGATGTTTTATTTTTTTTGATAGCGTTTTTTTTGCACAAATTCCTTTTGCGGATTTTTTTAAAACTTGCGTTTTTTGCTTTCAAAGCGATGCTTTGGATTTTTTTAAAGGGATTT
>CAZACA010000178.1:0-3596 GCA_964483515.1 uncultured Treponema sp. | reverse complement strand
TGCGATGAAAAAAATTGCATCGCTCAGGGAAAAATTCGGCCTTACCATGAAAGTGGAGCGGTTCGTTACGGACGAAAACGGAATTCCTGAATCCGACGAAAAATTTATCGTGCGCGAAAAATCGGCGGAAAAAAATTTCAGAAAAATGCGGCGGTTCAGGCAGGAACTTTCCGCGGACGAAACAAAAAATCTGCTGAAAAAAATTAAGCGTGCATCGTTTTCAGTAAACGGCGACGGCGGCTATCCGTACACCATTCCCGTGGATTTTTATTACGACGAAAAGGAAAACTGCATTTATTTTCACAGCGCGAAGGAAGGGCACAAAATCGATTCCGTCAAAAAAAATGAAAAAGTCTGCTTTACCGCATGGGACGACGGTTACCGCGAAGAAGGCGACTGGGCTTTTTACGTTTCAAGCTGCGTGGTTTTCGGCACGGCGGAACTGGTTTCGGACGAAAAAATTGCGCGGGAAAAAATCCGGCTCATGGCACTGAAATATTATCCCACGGAAAAAGAAGCGGACGACGAAATTCAGCGCGACATGAACCGCGTGCAGATGATACGGATAAAAATTGAACACATGAGCGGAAAAAAAATCCACGAAAAATAATGCAGTTAACGAACGGAAGTTTTGCCGGACAAAAAAACTAACGAACGTAAATAAAATTCGCTGCGAATTTCGCGGGAATTTACCGGACGTTCGTTCATTTATGCTTTTTTTCGCGGATTTCAAGGCGATTTAAAAAAAATTCAGCAGGCAAAAAGGACGCTGTTTCCGCGGAAAAAAAATTCATCGTCCTTGACAAGAATTTCCGTTTACTGTATAGTGCCCACATCGATTCAACCAATACGGTTGTCGGGCTGCTTTAGCTCAGCTGGTAGAGCACGTGATTTGTAATCTCGGGGTCGTGGGTCCAAATCCTACAAGCAGCTTTCCTGAAAAGGAACGGGGAGTTTCCCGAGTGGTCAAAGGGGGCAGACTGTAAATCTGTTGGTTTTTCCTTCGTAGGTCCGAATCCTTCACTCCCCAAAAGGCGCTGATTTTTTTCGGCGCTTTTTTTTATTTTAAAGCGTTCTGTTTATTCCGCGGATTTTTTTTCAGTCCTATTTTTTTCCGCGGAAAATCATCAAAAAAAATTCTTCCATTGCTTTCACAAAAAATCGATTTGTGGTATGCTCGCGGCAAAATCAAAAAATACATAAACGACACACGTGGTGCTTTGCGCGTAAATCTGATAACGGTAACTATGTAGTTTTTAGCGCACGCTGCGTGTTTTTATTTTTTAAATCGAGGTTGTTTATGCCAAGAAATCAATTTCAACGAATGGTCTTTGCCTTTCTGACTGTTGTGGTGACCGTACACGGTTACGTTTTTTACAGCCTTTACGTGGTTAACGGAAATGTCTTGATGCAGGTGAATCATGCAAAAAGCGTTTTAAGTGCAATCCGTTTGCAGGGCGGCGTTTATATGTTTTCCAGAATGCTCCCGATATGGGCGGTGATTCTGATTGAATTTTGTTTCGCGTATTTTCTGGAATGCGTTCTGGGAAGTCCGCTGTCTTTTAAAATGGCGAGCCGGATGTTCGACCCGAAGCGAAATCATCCGATGATTTTTGAAACGGCGATTATCAGCTGCACCGTTGCCATCATGTGTCCTGCCATGAGTTTTCTTGCGGCGATTTTTTATTATCCGTTTTACGCGGGATTTAATTTTGCCACATTCCTTGCGAACTGGCTGAAACTCGTCTGCTTCAATTTTCCGTTTGCGTTTTTCAGTCAGATTTTTTTCATTCAGCCTTTCGTGCGTTTTCTGTTTTCAAAAATTTTTGCGAAGGACATCAGGGCGCGAATCAGTCAGGCAGAAACTGAAAGACCGCAGGACGAATCGGAAGCCATCGCGGATATTTTCAGGCGCATGGAAGAAATCAAAAACGATCTTGCCCACGAACGCCGCAGACGAAAAGTTCTGGAAAGCGTCGTAGAAAACAGAATGTAATTTTTTTCTGTATCGTAAGGCGATGCAGGTTTTGTATTTTTTGATTTTTATTTTTTTCAGCGTCTATTCTTTCCGGAAAATTTTTTTCAGCGCTTTCCATGGCGACTTTAAATTCCTCGTATCCGTTTGAGCGCGTAACCGGAATTCCGACGGTAAAAATTTCTTCCGCATCTTTTCTGTCGAAAATCGTTCCGTAAAAATCGTCAAAAAAAAATTTAAAAAAGCCATTACACAAAAATTTTTTTTATGATAAATTTCCGCCGTAAAAAAAATGGTTTAATTGGAAACGCACACTCCTTCCGGATGATAACGAACAACACAAAATTATCGTTCAAGGAGTTTTTTTATGCCTAAAACAAAATTTCAGGATGCAATTTTTACAGTCATCATGGCGCTGATTATGGTTTACGGAATGGTGGTTTATAACATTGCATTGAACACCGGCGCGCTGGAAAACCAGACGTTCAGACTGGCGCTGCACGAACTTCCGGTTATGGTTCCGGCTGCATTTATTCTGGAATTTTTCATCGTGGGAAAACTTGCGCGGATTCTTGCGTTTACCGTCATGTCCGGGGAAGACAGGCCGCAGTTCATTACTTACGCCATTTCGATTTGCATCTGCTGCATGATGTGTCCTGCCATGAGTCTGATTGCGACGATTCTTTTTAAAGACACGAAAGATTTTGCCGCGTGGATAAAAACCTGGGCAATGAATTTTCCCATGGCGATTTTGTACCAGCTTTTTTATTGCGGTCCGCTCACCCGTCTGATTTTCAAACTGATTTTCCGCGAAAAAAAATCCCGATAAAAATTCCGCGGAAAAAATTCACTTGACTTTGATTTCGCTTCATCGGTTAAAATGCAGGAAACTTTTTTTAGGAGAAAAACATGAGAAAGGATTTTGGTGCAAAGCCGCTTTTGTATCCGCAGCTGGTGGCGATTTTGGGAACGTACAACGAAGACGGAAAACCGAATGCCATGAACGCTGCCTGGGGCGGAGTTGCCGATGACGACAAAATTTTTATCTGCCTTTCCAGCCACAAGACCACGGACAACATCGAGCGCACGAAAGAATTTACCGTGAGCGTTGCGGACGAACCTCATCTGGTTCAGGCGGATTACGTGGGAATCGTTTCGGGCAGAACTGTGCCTGACAAAATTTCCAGGGCCGGACTTCATGCGGTAAAATCAAATTTTGTAAACGCGCCGATTTTCGAGGAATTTCCCGTTGCCCTTGAATGCCGTCTGGTGGAAAAAACGCCGTACGGAATCATCGGTCAGATTGTGAACGCCAGCGTGGACGAACGGGTTCTGGGCGAAAACGGAAACATCGATCCGCAGAAATTGCAGGCGATAAGCTACGACCCCATGAACCACACGTATTTAAAACTGGGCGGAAAAGCAGGCGATGCATTCTCCGACGGAAAAAAACTGAAGTAGGGGAAATTCATTTTATCCGCGGAACAGAAAATTTTTATGCAAACCAAAAATTCCTTTTGCAGAATTTCTGTTCCGTGAAAAAAAAATTCTTGCGTCCTTTGCTGCACAAAATTTTTTCTGCAAATCGAAAATTCCTTTTGCAAATTTCTGTTCCGCGCGA
>CAZACA010000177.1:0-3599 GCA_964483515.1 uncultured Treponema sp. | reverse complement strand
GCGTGTCCTTTAAAATGCGACAGGACAATCATCGAATCGTAGGACAAAAAATTTTTTCCCACCACATCGTACTTTAAATTTTCAGCGCGGACGCTTACCGGAATCTGCGCGGAACCTTTTTCGTCCATGATGTCGACCCGTGCAATTTTCGTGAATCCGTGATCTTCAGCAACCTGTCTGTGCATGGCAGTTTCTACGCGGGAACCTCCGTAAGCCGTATTGCATTCCACAATCGTTCCGTTTACCGACTGAACCAGATTTTTTATGAGCGACGGATCGAGATAATTGCTTGCAGGCGGTTCACCCGTGGAAAGTTTTACTGCGACTTTTCCTTTTGCCTGAAAATTCAGCGTGCCGAAAATTTTCATCAGCGAATCGGACGAAATTTCGCGCGTCATGTAAACGACCGGTTTTTCCGCGGAAGACGGAACTGCAAATTTTTCAGCCTGATTTTTCTGCGGATTTTTTTTCGCCGATGAGAAAACAAAAAAAGCACAGAGCAGAACCGCAGCCGCCGTCAATTTTTTTAAAACCGATTTTTCTCCTGTGGTCATAAAATTCCTCCTGAAAAAAATTTATTTTCCGTAGACGTTTTCGATTATGGAAAGCGCATTCAGCGTCCGCGGATAACCGATGAAAGGCATCATGTCCGTTACGACTTCCATCATGAATTCCTTAGACCGTCCGACGTTTTTGTTTCCCGCCGTGTGCCCGGTGAGCTGTCCTTCCGCGCCGCCCAGAGCCGCAATGCAGACCCATGTCAGAAGTTCGTGCTGCTCAAGGGAAATTCCCGTGCGCGTATAAAAATCGCCGAAGCAGTAATCCGGCAAGAAACTTCTGCCAAGACGCGTTTCCCCGTCCGCAGGTTTTCTGTCGCCCAGATCGCCGAAGAGTTTTGTCTGCGCCGCCTTTCCGTCATCGAACCTGCTTTCTTCCGTAACTGTCGCTGAACTTTCAGGCAGTCCGATTTTCTTTTCCGCAAAAACTTCATTTGCCGCCGCCACCGCTTCCAGTGCTTTTGCCGCTCCGATGTAAGGCGTGCAGTGAAAAATCGTTTCGGTAATTTCTTCCGCGGAAAGTCCTGCATTCAGCGACGTATAGACGTGAATTTTTAAAATCCGCACGGTGCCCAGAGTTGCCAGCGTCGCAAGTGAAATCATTTCCCGTTCTTTGTCAGAAAGTTTTCCCTGCTGATAAAGTTCGCCGTAAATCAGGTTATTGACGATTCCGTACAATTCGCTCTGAGAAATTTCCCGCGGAACTTTTGCGCCCACGTAAAGTTCACTCATTTTTTCTTCCGCCGAAATTTCGCGTCCTGATTTTTCCACTGATTTTTCCTCCGCCGATTTTTTTGATTTTCCCAGGGCAAAAATTTCCGTCGTGCAGAAAGCCATCGCCGCGCACAAAACGGATGCAAGAATTTTTTTCATAAAATCCTCCGTAATTTTTTTTTATTTTTTTCGACCCGGCAGCACAATTTAAAAAAATTGTAAGACTTCAAGTCCGCTCCAGGTCAACATGATTTTTCCGCAAAACAATTTTTTTCAGGCGATTTTTTTTCAGAAGCATTCGTAAAGGATTTCAAGGATTTCCTTATGATCAAGAACTTTCGGTGAAAACGGATCGATGTTCACGCTTTCCGCAAGTTCAGGAAAAAAACTTCCGTCCGTAATTCCCATTCCGCGGAAATTTTCCGGCAGACCTGTTTCCCTGATAAAATCCGAAAGAGCAGCAATTCCGTCTTCCGCATTTTTTTCGCCCCAGACTTCCCGTGCAAAGCGTTCAAATTTCGCTTCGTCGCCTTTAAAGACGTGACGGTACAGAACCGGATGAATTACCGCCAGACCTTCGCCGTGATTGCAGTCAGTGTACGCGCCCAGCTGATGTTCGATTTGATGCGCCTGAAAAAACGATGATTTTCCCAGTTTCAGAATTCCGTTTTCGCCCATCGCCGAATCCCACATGAGTTCGCTTCGTACCTGAACGTCCATGGGATTTTTTATTGCCGCGCGGATATTCCTGATGGTGTTCCGCATGACCGATTCATTTATTTCATCCGAAACGAATGTCGCACGCGGAGTTCCGAAATAAGTTTCCATGCAGTGACTGAGCGTGTCGAATGCACCGGAAACAACCTGACGCATGGGAACGCTTAAAGTGTATTCCGGATCAAGTGCCGCAAATTCGTTGTACGCCGCAAAAAGCGCTCCCTTAATTTTTTTCGCCTGATGGGTAATCACCGCGCCGTTATTCATTTCAGAACCCGTTCCCGACGACGTAACGATTGCACCGGTTTTCAGCATTTCCGCAGGGAATTTTTTTTCGGAATTTTCCATTTCCCAGATGTCCCTTTCAGTTTTCGCCTGAGCCGCCACAACCTTGCAGCAGTCCATCACCGAACCGCCGCCCGCCGCCAGAATGAAATCCACGTTTTTTTCCCTGGCAATTTTCGCGCCTTCCTGAACTTTTTCGTAAGTAGGATTCGGCATGATTCCTGAAAATTCCGCCGCGATTTTTCCGCCCGCCGCCGAAATGATCTGATCGTAAATTCCGTTTTTTTTAATCGAACCGCCGCCGTAAGCAAGCATGATCCGGCTGTAATTTTTAAGTTCAGCGTCCAGAGCTTTTTTTGCCGCGCCTTTTCCGAAGTAAACTTTTACGGGACAACCGAACACGAAATCGTTCATTTTCCGCCTCCATTTTTTTTAAGCTGATTTTTCCGCGAAACCCGACGATCGATTTTTCCGATGATTGAAGAAAGTTCCGCGAAAAAAATTTATTTTCCTAGTCCCGTGAGGTATTCCACGGTTGCCGGATCATAATGCGAAAAGAATGCACTTTCCTTTTCGTCCAGCGCGCGGATTTTTTTCATTTCGTCTTCGTTCAGCGAAAAATCGAACACGTTGAAATTCTGCTCCATGCGTTCCCTGTGAACCGATTTCGGAATTACCACCACGTCGCACTGAATCAGAAACCGGAGTGCAATCTGTGCCGCTGATTTTCCGTGGTCTGCGCCGATTTCGTTCAGGACTTTGTTTTCAAAAAAATCTTTCCGTCCTTCCGCGAACGGTCCCCAGGATTCGTGCTGAACGCCGTACTTTTTCATGTATTCGTGCGCCACCGCCTGCTGCTGAAAAACGTGAGTTTCCACCTGATTCACCATGGGCTTTATTTCCGCGAAAGTGCAGATGTCGATGAGCCTGTCCGGATAAAAATTTGAAACGCCGATGGCACGCAGATCGCCTTTTCTGTAAAGTTCTTCCATGGCACGATAAGTTCCGTAATAATCGCCGAAAGGCTGATGAATCAGAAGCAGATCGATGTACGAAGTCCGCAGTTTTTTCAGCGACGATTCGATGGATTTTTTTGCCTTTTCGTAGCCCGCGTTTGAAATCCAGACTTTCGTGGTAAGGAAAAATTCGTCCCGCGCAATTCCGCTTTTTTTCACTGCATTTCCCACCGCCCCTTCGTTTCCGTAAGCCTGCGCCGTATCGATGGAACGATAGCCCGCACCGATTGCATCCAGAACCGCCTTTTCGCATTCAGCGTCTGAAACCTGATAAACGCCATAACCCAGCTGCGGCATTTTTACGCCGTTC
>CAZACA010000176.1:0-3601 GCA_964483515.1 uncultured Treponema sp. | reverse complement strand
TGACGGAGGCGGAACTTCAGCGGATGTGGATTCTGCGAAAAGTGCTGAATCCCATGGAAGACGCCGACATTCTGGAACTGATCCGCGACAAGATGAAAAAAACAAAGGACAACGATGCGTTCCTTGCGTCCATGAATCCTGGCGGTGTTCCTGCCGACGACTGATTTTTCCGTGCGAAAACGAAAGCCCTGCAAGATTTTTTGCAGGGTTTTTTTATGTCAGAATATGCAGGCAAAAAAAAGCCCCGCCGGAGCGGGGACATTCGGCAGTAAAAATTAAATTACCGTTCCGTCAGGAATTACTGCACCTTTCCTGATGACGATGATTCCGTCGGAACTGTAGAAAAGTCCGTGGTCGCCGTCTTCGTAGGTTTTTCCGTTGACGTTTATGCAGCAGTTGTTGCCGATGTGGGCGTTTTTGTCGATTATCGCCTTGTTGATCTTGCAGTTTCTGCCGATTCCCAGATTCGGGATTTTCTTGCGTTCGTTTTCCTTTTTTTCTTCCGCAGTTTCGTAGAAGTCAGAACCCATGACGATTACGCCGTTCAAATCGCAGCCTTCCTTGATGATGGAGCGAATTCCGATTACGGATTTCTGCAGCCGCGAATTTTCGATGACGCATCCTTCACAGGCGAGGGTTGCTTCCATGTCGGCATTGTTGATTTTGCTCGGCGGAAGATTGCTTGTCTGCGTGTAAATGGGACGCGTCTCTTCGTAAAAGTCGAAACTTGGCGTGGGATTCGTCAAATCCAGCGTTGCTTCATAGAACGAGCGGATTGTACCGATGTCTTCCCAATAGTCGTTGAAAATGTAGCTGTTTACCTGCTTTGATTTTATCGCCATCGGAATGATTTCTTTTCCGAAGTCGGTTTTTTCGTTGTTTAAAAGTTCTTCCATGGTGTCTGCGTTAAAGATGTAAATTCCCATGGATGCAAGATATTCCAGCTGCGCCGGCAGATTTCCCCGCGATTTTTCAGGAATTTTCCAGGAGTCGATGTTCAAATCGGCAGCAGGTTTTTCCATGAACGCAGTAATCCGGTTCGTGTCGTCTACCTGCATGATTCCGAATCCGGTGGCGTCCCTGCGGTTTACGGCTTTTGCAGCGATGGTGATTTCCGCGCCGCTTTCAATGTGTTTGTTCATGAAATCCTTCAGATCCATTTTATAAAGCTGGTCGCCTGAAAGAATTATGTAATGCGTGGGCCGTTGTACGCGGAAGTGACCGAAATTTTTCCGTACCGCATCGGCAGTTCCTTCGTACCATCCCGAATGTTCCAGCGTCTGTTCCGCAGCAAGAATTTCTACGAATCCGCCTGAAAACCGGTCGAAATTGTATGAATTGTTAATGTGCAAGTGGAGCGACGCCGAATTGAACTGTGTCAGAAGGTATATTTTTTTGTAACCTGAGTTAATGCAGTTTGAAATCGGAATATCAACGATTCTGTATTTTCCGCCGAACGGAACGGCCGGTTTTGACCGTTCTTTTGTAAGCGGGTAAAGCCGCGTTCCCTTTCCGCCGCCAAGAATAATTGCCAGAACTCTCGGTTCTTCTGCTTTTTTTGAAGCCATCTGCTAAAATCCTCCAATGAATTATTTGAAACTTTTTTGCATTCAGAAAAAATTATAAATCACTTTTGGAATTTTGCAACAAATTATCGTAATTTTATCCTGTTTTTGCATCGCACACGCCCAGCAGTTCCATGAAATTTTTTTCCTGCATGGGTTTCGCGTAATAAAATCCCTGGGCAATGTCGCAGCCGATTCCTTTCAGCATTTCGCACTGATCTTTCGTTTCCACGCCTTCAGCCACCGTAGTAATGTTGAGTTTTTTCGCCATTTCGATAACGGACGTAATAATGATTTTTTCCTTGGAATTGTTGCGCTCCAGTTCCTCCCTGGAATAAAGAAAATCTTTGTCCAGTTTAATTACATCCGCGGGCATATTTTTCAGCAGATTCAGCGATGAATATCCCGAACCGAAATCATCCACGGAAACTGAAAATCCGGCTTTTTTAATTTCTTTCATTACTTTGACAAGATGCTTGTAATTGTCAATCATTATGCGTTCGGTGAGTTCCACTTCGATTTTGTTGCTGCCGATGTCGTAGGGCGCCACGATTTTTTTGAGTTCGCTGATTAAATTCGGATTCTGCAGATGTGAGCGGCTCAGGTTAAACGAAATCGTAAGGGGCTGCCATTTTGCAATTCCGCGATTTTTGTTCCATTCTTCCAGAAACTGCGCGACTTTCGTCAGGACGAATTTGTCGATTTTTTCGATGAAACCGTTTTCTTCAAAAAGCGGAACGAATTTTCCCGGCATGAGAAATCCTTTCCGCGGACTGTTCCATCTTATCAATGCTTCCGCGCCGATTATGCTTTCGTCCTTAAAGCTGAATTTGGGCTGGTAAAAAACTTCAAATTCGCGGTTTGCAAAGGATTCTTCCATGGAAAGCGTAATTTCGCGGTTCCATTCGTAGGATTCCTTCATTTCGGGCGTGTATTCGATGACCCTGTGCGTTAAAAAATTGTCCTTGCAGAGTTTCATGGCAAGATTCGCCTTGTCAATCATGGATTCCACGTCGTCATTGGGATTTTCGATGTGATAGACGCTGGAACTGAATGAAAAATTGTATTTTGCAGGCAGATATCCGCGGACAATGTGGTCAACGTCCGTCATGTTAAAGACGCGCTCTTCAATGTCCCAGAAAAATTCGGGCCGCTTCAGAAAAAGCACGAAATTATCCGCGTAAAACCTGCATACAAATTCGTTCCGTTCCAGATGACGTTCAAAAAACGCGCCGATTTTCCGCAGAATTTCGTTACCCAGAACGATTCCGTAAGTGTCGTTGATGATGCGGAAATTGTTGGCGTTCAGAAGCAGGATCATGTATTTATTTTTTCTGTTTGATTTGAGGACGTGGCGGACTTTTTTTTCAAACTGCGCGAAAGTGGGCAGACCGGTAACGTTGTCGTATTCGATGGCGAGATTTTTTTTGTGGGTGATGAGCAGAAGGGGCACGATTACGAACAGAATCAGCGCAAACAGGGCGAAAACAAGAAGAAATTCGCCGAAAGTAAGATTGATGTCCAGCGTTAAACGATTTTCAGCCGATTCCTTCGCAAAAATGCAGGCAGCGGAAAGCAACAGAAGAAGCAGAAAGGAAAAACGGGGCTTAAATTTTTTGAAGTCATGAATCATGCAGAGTCTCCAGTTCTAAATGATCTCTCTCCAAGCGAAATCGCCCGAAATGCAAAAAGCGCTTTTTCCGCGGATTTTTGCCATATCCCCACGCGTTCCATTATACTTTAATCGCCCAAAAAAACAAGGGGCGAAATTTGCCGGGTGTGAACGCAAAGGCAGGTGAATTCACGGAAAAGCAGCGAATTATCACATTTTACGCTCCGGTACTTCCATAATGCTTCAGGCCGATATGCCAGAATTTATAAGCGGTTATTGCTATAATTACAGCAGTTATCGGAGAAGAATATGCAATCCATGTATATGGCAGATGTTTGCCAAGTAGCTTTGCCACAGGGTAATAGCCGGTGAGAGCATAGGGCACGATAAATGTGAGCAGGAACCTAATTCCTTTTGAGTAAAT
>CAZACA010000175.1:0-3656 GCA_964483515.1 uncultured Treponema sp. | reverse complement strand
AATATTTTTTAAAGGGAGAAGGTTTTTTTATGAAAATGAAAAAATTCTTTTTGGTCTTGATTGCGGCGGCATCCTGTGCGTATGGTTTTTCGCAGGTTATCGTGAACGCAACAAATGAAAGCGACTTCGACGGAAAATCCGCGGGAATCATCGACGTCAGCGCAAATGGTTTTGAATACAGTTCGTATTTCAAACTCGCTTACTACGGAAAAGTTCCGGCTGAATTCGACGTTTACCTGAAAAATCCGAAAACCCGGAAATGGGAACTGGAAAATTCGCTGAACGTTAAAAAAGCGGGCACAGGCGTCATCGTGAATCCCACGGGAAAATTTACGAGCGAAATGAAAAAATGGTCATGCGCCATCGTTCCGAAAAACGGCGAAGAATGCGTTTACATTCCTGTCAGTAACGGACGCGATTTTACGGTTGCAGTTCATTCCGCGGAAGGTTCGCCCGTCGTCCGCTCCGAAACGAATTCTGATTTCGACGGAAAGCACGTGGCGGTTTACGACCTGGCATCGCGAAATATTAAATACAACGGCGCGTGGACTCTGGATTTTTACGGAAACAATTCCAACGATTTTGAAATCTACGGAAAAAATCCGAAAACTCAGCAGTGGCAGCTTTTTAAATCAGTTACGAAAAACGGATTCGGCAGTCAGGAAAAAATCCGCGTGGCAAACGACCCCAACATTTCCATCGACATGAAAACCTGGACTTTTGCAGTTGTGCCGGTTCGCGACGTGGAATATCAGTTTTTTCCGTACGTTCAGGGAAACGATTTGCATCTTGTAGTGCGCGCGAAAAACGATGACATTACGAAGCAGCCCGAAATAAAAATCAATCTGCCCAACGCAACGATTCTTCCGATAAAAAATCTGGAAATCGAAGACTACGTAAAAGTCGTGAACGAAACGCCGCAGAGGGGAATCGAATTTGACGTGTACGGTTTCGTGGTGGACAAAAACGGATACCGCTGGGAAAATTTCGGCAACGTTTTTTTCAGGAACATAGGCGACACCGAAGAACTTGAGTCCGATTCATTCGACCTGGAAGACTGCCGTTACGTGGCGATAAATCCGCTTCAGGACGGAAAATTTAACTACACGCTTTCTGCAAGCCACAACGATTTGTACATCACGGTAAAAAATTCCGCACCGGTTTCAGCAAACGGAGCCGCAAATTCTTCCGACGTAAATTTTGTGGATGAATGATTTTTTTGTTTTCCGTAAGGCAGCGGAAAGCAGCGACTGATGAAGTGCAGGGAAGTCAGCGATTTTTTTCAGACGATTTTCCTGCATTTTTTTCTGATGATTTAAGCGGTGCAGCAAAAAAAAATTTTTATGCGGACAAAAAAATCCGTGCGTCGTGCAAAAATTCCTTCTGCAAATAATTGACTTTTTTGCCTAAAAGATTAGAATACGCACTGTCAACATCAAGGGCGATGTGATTGGGAACTTCAACGGTCTTCAATCCATCGCCTTTTTATTTTACAAATCGATTTTATCCGAACGGGGGTTGCTATGAAAAATGTACCTGAACTTTTTGGAAGCATGGTGTTCAATCAGCGAGTAATGAAGGAACGCCTTCCTAAAGAAACTTTTAAAGCTTTGAAAAAAACGCTGGACGACGGTGAGCCGCTGAAAATCGACGTGGCGAATCAAGTTGCTCATGCCATGAAAGAATGGGCAATCGAAAAAGGCGCGACGCATTTTACCCACTGGTTTCAGCCGCTTACGGGAATCACTGCGGAAAAGCACGACAGTTTCATTACTCCGCAGGACGACGGAACCGTAATCATGTCATTCAGCGGAAAGGAACTGGTTAAAGGCGAACCCGATGCATCTTCTTTTCCGAGCGGTGGACGACGTGCAACTTTTGAAGCCCGCGGATACACTGTCTGGGATCCGACCGCCTATCCGTTCGTAAAGGAACACACGCTCTGCATTCCTACTGCATTCTGTTCGTACACGGGCGAAGCGCTCGACAAAAAAACGCCGCTCCTTCGTTCCATGGAAGCACTGAACAAACAGGCTCTGCGGATTCTGAAACTTTTCGGAAACGATGAAGCGACTCACGTAGCCACAACCGTCGGTCCGGAACAGGAATATTTTATCGTGGATGAAAAACTCTACAGCCAGCGGAAAGATTTGCGCATGACGGGACGAACGCTTTTCGGCGCGAAACCTTCAAAAGGTCAGGAAATGGACGACCAGTATTTTGCTGCATTGAATCCGCGGATTGTGGAATATATGGAAGATTTGAACGACACGCTCTGGAAATACGGAATTCTTTCAAAAACCGAACACAATGAAGTTGCTCCGGCTCAGCACGAAATGGCTCCGATTTTTACCACCACGAATCTTGCCGCCGACCAGAACCAGCTCACCATGGAAGTAATGAAAAAAGTTGCGCGACGCCACGGACTCGTCTGCCTTCTGCACGAAAAACCTTTTGCAGGACTTAACGGAAGCGGAAAGCACAACAACTGGTCAATGTCCACCAATCTGGGCGAAAACCTTCTGGAACCGGGAAAAACTCCTGAAAAAAATGCGCAGTTCCTTTTATTTTTGACTGCGGTAATCAAAGCCGTTGACGAAAATCAGGATTTGCTCCGAATTTCAGTTGCATCCGCGGGAAACGACCATCGTCTGGGCGCAAACGAAGCACCGCCTGCAATTATTTCCATGTATCTGGGCGACGAACTTTATGCAGTCCTGGAATCGATTAAAGACGGAAAACCGCTGGGCGAACACGGCGCGCAGAAAATGACAATCGGCGTAGACGTTCTTCCTCCCATTCCGAAAGATTCCACCGACCGAAACCGAACGAGTCCCTTTGCATTCACCGGAAACAAATTCGAATTCCGTTCATGCGGTTCTTCCCTTTCGATTTCCGGCCCGAATACGACGCTGGATTCCATCGTTGCGTACACTCTCCGTGAATTCGCGGATGAACTGGAAAAAGCGTCTGATTTTGATTCGGCACTGGCTGAACTCATCAAGCGCGAAGTTACGAAGCACTGGCGGATTATTTTCAACGGAAACGGTTACGATGCAAGCTGGATTGGCGAAGCGGAAAAACGCGGACTGCTGAATCTGAAAACCACACCCGATGCCATGGCGCATTATCTGGACGAAAAAAACGTAAAGCTTTTCACGGAAACGGGCGTCTATACGAAAGTTGAAATGAACAGCCACTACGAAATCAAACTGGAAAAATACGCGCAGATTCTGAACATCGAAGTGCAGACCATGCTGGAAATGATTAACAAGGACATTTTGCCCGCTGCGTTCAAGTTCATGGACGATGTAAGCAAGACCGTCATCGATTTGAAATCGGTTGTTCCCGGCGCAAAGGCAAAGGCACAGGAAAGCGTTCTGCAAAAACTGGATGCGCTCACCAGCGAATTGTCCGAAAAAGAATCGCTTCTGGCAAAAGTTCACGACGAAGCCGTATCGAAAGGCGACTGCATGAAAATTGCAAGGGCATACGTTGACAGCGTAATTCCCGTGATGACCGAAGCACGAAATATCGTAGACAAAATCGAACCGCTTCTGGGCGAAACCTACAAGCCGTTCCCGAGTTACGAAGATTTGCTTTTCAGGGTCTAAAACTTTTTCCGCCCCGGATTTTTTCTGAGGCGGATTTTTTTT
>CAZACA010000174.1:0-3694 GCA_964483515.1 uncultured Treponema sp. | reverse complement strand
GTAACGAATCTGCAAATCCGCGGAAAAGTTCCTGAAAAATATGTGGCAAACGTAAAAATCGGACTGAAAGCGGACGTAACCCTTGAATCGTGCCCCGGTCAGATTTTTCAGGCGACGGTAAAAAAAGTTTCGCCGGTTCTGGATGCCACAAGCCGCACGAAAGAAATTATTTTAACGTTCGACGAAAGCGACTCACGAATCAACGCAGGAATGTTCGCGAAAGTAAAACTTTTTACGCTCGACTACAGCGGAATAATCGTGCCGGAAGATGCACTTGTAACGCGAAACAGTACAACGACGGTTTTTGTCCTGAGCGCAGACGGAAATTCGGCGGAACAGCGTGAAGTGGTTACGGGAAATTCCGTGGACGGTTACGTGCAGGTTTTAAGCGGCGTGAATGAAGGCGAAAAAATAATCGTGGAAGGAATGAGCATTTTGTACGACGGCGCAAAAGTTCACGACGTAGATTCAGTTTCGGCGGAAAAAAATTCGGCGGAACAAAACGAAAAATTCGGCAGTGAAAATTCCGCGGAAAATCGTAACGAAAAAAATCCGGACGGTAAAAACGGCGGAGGAAAAAAATGATCAGCGAAAAAACTCTTGACCATCCGATTCTTACGCTGATGGTTTTTACGCTTCTGGGGCTGGTGGGAATTTTTACGCTGGGCAACACGGCAATCGATTTAATGCCTGACGTTGACATGCCGTACATCATGGTTTCCGCGAGTTACGAAAATGCTGGCCCTGAATCCGTGGAAAAATCGGTTACCACGCTGATTGAAGACGCCTTGAGCAGTTTGAGCAACCTGAACAAAATTACGTCAACTTCATCGGAAGGACGATGTTCGGTGCTTCTGGAATTTACTTACGGAACGGATCTGGAAGTTGCAACGAACGACATTCGCGACAAACTGGACAGAATTACGCGGAGTCTTCCAGATGACGTAACGCCGACAATTTTTAAAATGAACGCAAGCAGTATGCCCATCATGCGGATTGCAGTGCGGGGAAATCGTTCACCTGAAGATTTGAAAAAAATCGCGGACGACAACATCGTGGATGTTCTGGAGCAGGCGAACGGCGTGGGCGAAGCGAGTACCGTGGGCGGACGTGAACAGATTGTGCGCGTGGAACTGGAGCAGAACCGTTTGCAGGCTTACGATTTGACGCTGACTTCGGTTTCGTCGGCACTGTCGAAGCAGAATCTGGAAATCGGCGGCGGAACAATCACTGAAGGAACCATGGATTATTCCATCAGGACGGTGGGCGAATACACTGACATCAATGAAATCAACGACACGGTAATCGTTACGAAAAACGGCTACGACGTAAAACTCAGCGACATCGGACGCGCATTCATGGGCTACAAGGATGCAACGAGTTCGGTTTACATTAACGGCGTTCCGGGCGTGTACATTTCCATTACGAAGCAGTCGGGCGAAAACAGCGTAACGGTTGCAAATGCAGTTTACAAAAAAATCGAAGAATTGCAGAAAACGCTTCCCACTGACATTTCCCTGGAAATAATCCGCGACGACACTGATTCCATCCGCGACACTCTGAGTACGCTCATCGATTCGGCGTGGCAGGGTCTGGTGCTGGCGGTAATCATTCTTTTCATTTTTTTGTGCGCAATCAAAACTACGATCATCATCGCAATTTCAATTCCCCTTTCGATTATCATTACGCTTTTTTGCATGAACATGGCAGGAATTACGCTGAACATGATGACGCTTACCGGACTGATTCTGGGCGTGGGAATGATTGTGGATGCGTCGGTCGTAATCATCGAAAATATTTATTCCTACAGAATCCGCGGCGCCAAACCGAGAATCGCTGCAATTCTGGGAAGTTCCGAAATGATTGCGTCCGTTGTATCAGGAAACCTTACAACGATTTGCGTTTTCATTCCGTTTTTGTTTTTCATCAAGGACCTGGATTTCATGGGTCAGATGTTCAAGGGAATTATTTTTACGATCGTAATTTCTCTGGTGAGTTCGCTTTTCGTGGCGATTTTTCTGGTGCCTGTTTTAGCCGGACATTTTTTTCCGCTGACCAACCGAAACGAAAAACCGGTCAAATCGAAATTTTTCCGCGGAATGTATTCGCTCTTCGGCAGAATGCAGGCGGCAATCGAAAAGGCATACGGACGTGCGTTAAAAAAAGCGCTGCAAAATCGCGGGGCAACCGTTGCAATCTGTGTGAGCGTTTTAATTTTTGCGCTGATGCTTGCACCCACCCTGCGCGTTCAGATGATGACGGGCGGACACGACGACAGCGTTACCGTAAACCTGACGCTTCCTGTGGGCACTTCCATTGAAGAAACTACGGCGATGGTTTTGAATTTTCAGGAAATCGTTGAGCGCGAAATTCAGGGCTACAAATATTTGATCACGAGCATCGGTTCCACGGGCAGAAGCGGTTCGTCTTACAATGCATCGATTCAAATTTCCCTTCCTGATTCCAGCGAGCAGATTGACAACGACGAAACCATAAAAACCAAACTGCGGAAATATTTCAACGATTACACCGACGTAACTTTTGCATTCGGGCAGGGTCGGCGTCAGCAGATGACGGGCTCGGACATTGACATCGTTTTGCGAAGTTCAAGTTTAACGAGTGCCATGAGCGTTGCAAATCAAATTTCCGACGTAATGAAAACCATCAGCGATTTGGGCGAACCGTCCATCGACACGGAAGAAGGATTGCCGCAGGTTCAGATCGAAATCGACCGGCAGCGTGCGTATAATTTCGGCGTGAATGTTTCCACCGTAGCGAACGAAATCAACGCCTGCATCGAAGGAACGTCATCCACGGTTTTCAGGAAAGACGGCGACGACTACACGGTTTACGTCATGCTGCGTCCCGAAGACCGGAGCAAAGTTCTGGACCTGGAGCAGATTTTTGTTTCAGGAACGAACGGACTCATCAGCGTGTCGAATTTCGCGAAAACCGTAAAAAGTCTGGGCCCTGTTCAAATCAGCCGCGAAAACCGAAACCGTATCGTTCACATTACCGCGGACATCGTTTCCGAAGAAAATGCAAACGTGGTGGAAGAAAAAATTAAGGACGGAATCGCGAATTCTTTTGTCGTGCCGGACAATGTTTCGGTGAGTTACGAAGGTTCGTGGAAAGACATCAACGAGCAGGGCGGAATCTTTTTGAAAATTGCGCTGATGGCAATCATTCTGGTTTTTGGCGTAATGGCGGCGACTTACGAAAATTTCAAGGCACCGTTCATCAACCTGATGACAATTCCGTTTTTGATTATCGGCGTGATTTTCATTTACAAAATTACGGGGCAGGCGTTCAGCATCGTTTCGGCGGTGGGAATAATCATGCTCGTGGGAATCGTGGTGAACAACGGAATTATTCTGGTGGACTACACGAATCTTCTGATGGACCGCGGAATTCCAAAAGACGAAGCGTGTTATCGTGCAGGTTGCAGCCGAATTCGTCCGGTTCTCATGACGACGCTCACGACGATTCTGGGCATGATTCCGATGTGTTTTGCGTCCAGCGGAAGTGCGGGAATGGTTCAGCCCATTGGCGTGGCGGTTGTAGGCGGATTGACGAGTTCAACGTTTGTAACGCTGTTTTTTATTCCGGTTCTGTACTCGCTGGTGATGAAAGAAAAAAAATCCTGCGACTCAAACATAAAGGTAGAATTTTCCGCGGAACAAATTTCGTCGGA
>CAZACA010000173.1:0-3743 GCA_964483515.1 uncultured Treponema sp. | reverse complement strand
CTGCTGATTTTTTTCTGCTGATTTTTTTCTGCTGATTTTTTTTTCGCAGGATTTTTTCCGCTGATTTTTTTTCCGCTGATTTTTTCCCGCTGATTTTTTTTACGGACTATGATTGTTGAAAATCGTTTTTAACTTTTGTATTATTCGACCTATGAAAAAACGAATTTCGCTTGCGCTTTTGGTTGTCTTTGCCGCATTTTTTTCCGTGGCAGTCGTTTCGCGAAAATATTTTGAAAAAACAAAAACTTCTTCCGTGGCGTATTCGGTGGTGGTTCCGCAGCTTTCTTCAAAAGAATCTTCCGCAGTTTCCGCAGCAGTTTCCGTGAACGAAGAAAACGCCCAGGTTTCACTTCTGCCGCTGAACGGTGACGAAACTTTAATCAGCGCAGTGAGCATGGATTTCGACGGCGACGGATTCGACGATCAGATTAACGCCATAAAAACTTTTTCCAGCCGCTACATTTCAATTTTAATCGGTCTGTACAATCCAAAAAATTCCGCATACGAACGCAAGGCAGTCATTGCAACGGAAATTTCCCAGGCGCAGACTTTTTCGTACACGGGAATCGATTTGACGGGCGAACACAAAAATTCCCTTGTCTATCAGGGTTTCGCGGAAAACGGCGATTCGGTTTTGCAGGCGTTTTCAATTTCTGCTGCAAACGGAAAATTCGTCCTGAAAAAAATTGCGGATCTGCGCGGCGACGGAACGATTTTTGTTCAGCAGACGGACAGGTTCGATGCATACGAGCGCTCCAAGGCAAACGGCGAAAGTTTTCCAATCTGGGTTTACACTTCGGACACGGAAAACGGCGGCGTGGACCAGCTGCAAATTTTGTACGAATGGAATTCCGCGGAACAAAAATACGTGCGCACAAAAACCATCCGCGTGGCAGGAAGTCGTCTGGCAGCAAAGGAACTGGCGCGGATTCAGGACGGAACCGTTTCGACTTTTGCAGGATTTTTAAACGGACTGTGGTACATGAGCGACGGCGGCGAAAATTCTCAGCAGTACATTTTTTTCGATTACGATTCGCGTGAAGTAATTTTTTTCCGCGACGACACGGAAGAAGTTTACAACTGGATTCACAGCGCACTCCGACGCAACGGAATGTACGTTTCGGCGATAAATCAGGAAATCGAAAACCTTCAGCGCAAAATCGACATTTCGTTAAAAAGCACCGCGGAAATTCAGGTGAGAATTCAGGACGACGTAAAAATGCTCATTTCCGAAAGCGCGGTCTGGGACGGCAACTACAAAAAAACCGACAAAAAAAACGTGGCGCAGAAAAAAATCAGAACGGAAAAAAGTCTTTTGGTGAAATCGGTTTTTGAAAAAGAAAATTCCTGGAAAACCGGCGACGACTTTACGCTGAAATTTGCGGACGGAAAATATCAGCTTGCGGGAAAAAATTTTTCGGAAAGCGGAACGTACATCGGTTTTGAAATTCAGGGCGAAAATTTCATTCAGTTCCGGTGCGATTCCGCTGAAGAAAATTTCCGCATGAACGGACTTTACAGAATCGATGAAGATTCCGCCGCTGAAAAAAAATTCGTCCTGCAGCCGTATAAAATTTTAGCCGACGGAAAAGTTAAACTCGACTCCAGACCGCTGACGATTTTTGCTTCCGCGGAAAAATCCGACGATTCATTTTAGTGCGCGTAAATTATCCACCTGAATCGTGCCGGCTTTTGATTTTCCCCTGATGACGAACGAAAGCGTTTTTACTTCGTCTGCGTCGGGAATGCACGAAATTTCTTCGTCCGCGGAATTTTTTATCTGATGCTTCAAATCGAAAAGCACGTTTTTGTTTTCGCCGAGTCCGAGCCAGATTTCTTCCGTAAAAGTTTTCGTCCGGTTTTTTCCGCTCTGAATTTCAGCCTGAATGCACACCGGCGCGCGGGAAAGATTATTTATGTCCACGGCAATGTACGAAAAATTTTCCCAGAAGGAAGTGGAAAGGGAATTGCAGAAAAACGTCGCCTTGAAATTTTCAGGCACGGCGGCAAAAGTCCACGCTCCGCAATTTTCTCCTGAACTCGCCCAGTCTTCTTCGCACAATTTTGCGGTAACGGAATAATCGTCTTTTTTTGTTGCACCCAGCGCGCTCCAGAAATTTTCGTCTTCAAAATCGTCCAGCGTTACCACGATTCCTTTGGGCAGAAAATTGCTGATGGCAGGAACCGATTTTTTTTCCGCGGAATTTTTTTCAGCAGCGGAATTTGCAGAACCGGAAATTTCGGCGGAAGATTCAGTCTGATTTTTTGTGGTGGAGCATCCCAAAAAAACAAAAGCCACGACAACGGAAAAAATTTTTTTCATAAATCACCTCGCGGAAATGATAATGCAGACTTCGCCGGCTTGCAAATTCGGTTTTGTTGATTTTTATTTTTTTTTAATTTAAACTTCGCCCGTTCTTTTCAAATAAAAAATTGGAGGAAAAAATGAAAAAAATTCTTTTGGGAACGGCGGCGGCTTTCTTGTGCTTTTCGCTGAATGCTCAGGTTCTGGACAAGGCGCAGGTAAAAAATACGCTGTGGACAGGTTTCGGAAATCCGTTTGACCGCAACACCACGTACTACGGATTTACTGATGTTTTTCAGGTTCGTCAGGATGTAAAAAATTTCACGCTGGAAGGAATGCTCAGCATGGGCGCTCTGGCAAATTACGAAAACGAAGGCGACGTGGACAATTTTCAAATCGGCACCACGAATTTAAATCCGCTGGCACTGCACTACGGAAAAAATTCGCGCTACTCGGAAAATACAAACGGCTACTACGTGGACGGAATCTGGTACAACAACGCGGTGAATTCCAGCAGCACGCTGATTGATGCGTTTTATGTAAATTTCATCTGGCACCTGAACCGGAATTTCGACTTTGCCATGGGAACAAAAATCAACTGGGAAGTGGGTCCGGCTCCACGATACGGCGACTGGCTTTGGGGCGCGGATGCTCACGTTCGTCAGGGCGGATTCAGCACGGCTTACGATGACCGGGGCGGCGCGGTGGCAAAAACTTCGGATGACGTAAACGGAACTTACAGATTCACTCCGGACAGACCCGGAACTGCGGACGTAGTGGGATTCGTTCATTTTGCAAACACTTATGCGAAACGTGCTCTGGCGGCGCGGTTCGTTACTTCGTCAAAAGATTTCGGACTGGAACTTGGCGCGGCGATTCCCAACGGATTCAACACGGACGACCCTGCCATCAACCTGGGCGCGAAAATCGTTCCGCTGAGCTGGCTTTCAATCGGTGCGGCAATGGAAGGTGCGTTTGACGACGGCGCGAATTTTTACAGCGGCGTAACAATCGGCGACAAAGATTTTTCGCTGGACGTTTATCTTGCAGTGGATTCGCTTTTTACCAGTGTGGACGACGATCAGTCTTACGGAACCGGCGCGACAATTACGTTCGTGATTCCCAAAACGAAAATTACGCTTCAGCCTGAAATCGGCGTGAACTTTTTTGAAAACAGCGACTATTCACTGGCATGGTACACCGGCGCGAATTTGATTCTGCCCATCGGAAGCGGATTCCAGTTCAGCGTGTACGGTTCGCTGGCATTCGGCTCAAAGGACAAACGATGGGACGATTACAAGGCAACGGACGACTGGGACGGCGGACACGTTTTCACTGCACGACCTGCACTGAAGTACGAATTCAACAAGAACGCAACTTTCGACGTTTACGTGAATCTGGAAAACCGCGAATCGTTTGACGGCAAAACCCGAAACGC
>CAZACA010000172.1:0-3764 GCA_964483515.1 uncultured Treponema sp. | reverse complement strand
TTTTTGATTTTTTTCCGCAGAAACGGGCAGAAAATTTTTTTTTTCGGTAATTATAAGTTAAACGATTTTCAAGGAGGATTTTATGAATTCGTTAAATCAAATCATTCTGGAAGGCAATGTCGTTCGGCAGCCTGAAAAGAAAACCTGTAAAAATGGTTCCGCTTTTTGCAGCGTGCCCATTGCCGTGAACAGAAGTTACAAGGGAAGCGAAGGAAATTACGTTCAGGAAGTTTCGTATTTCGATGTGACCACGTTCGGGTCGATGGCTGAAACCTGCCAGAAGTGGTGCCCAAAAGGAAGAGGAATCCGCGTAGTCGGACGGCTGAAACAAAACGTCTATACTTCGGGCGACGGAAAACGACACAGTTCAATTTCGATTATTGCAGAACACGTGGAATTCAAGCCGCTGCGGAAAAATGACGAAGAAATTCCTGCCAGCGCTGATTCGGGGAAAATTTCGTTGAGCAAAAAGCAGAAACTTGCCATGCTCGCTCAGGCAGCTCAGGCGGCACAATGCGAAGACGACGAAATTGAGTTCTAGAAGTCCGTGAGCTGCGCGATTTGTTTTTTTTGACCGCGGCCTTTCCATCCGGTTTTTGCGGGATTTCGGTTTTTGAGGAAAGCTGATATACTTCGGCACATGAATCTTTTATCCGTGAACAATCTTTCAAAAATCGGGCGGGAAAAAAATCTTTTCGCGGAAGTAACTTTCGGACTGGACGAAGGCGAAAAGGCGGCGCTGATCGGGCGAAACGGAACCGGAAAATCCACGATGCTCAACGTCATTGCGGGAAAAATTCCGGCGGACGGCGGAAGCGTAACGGTTAACAGAGAAGCAGGCGTTTCCTTTCTTCCGCAGAATCCGGTTTTTGAAAAAAATCAGACGATCCGGTCGCACGTTTTTTCTTCTTCGTCCCCTAAACTGAAAATCATCGGCGAATACGAAGAAATTTGCGCGCGTTTTGAAACGGACAAATCGGCACAAAAAAAATTCGACGAACTCACGCAAAAAATGGAAAAAGGCGACCTGTGGAATTACGAATCGCAGATAAAATCGGTGCTGACCACGCTGGGACTTCACGACCTGGACAAAAAAATGGGCGAACTTTCGGGCGGAATGGTAAAAAAAGTTGCGCTGGCTCAGGTTCTGGTGGAAGACACGCGGATTCTGCTGCTGGACGAACCCACGAATCATCTGGATGCCGCGACGATTTTCTGGCTTCAGAATTATCTTGCCGAAACAAAGCGCTCGGTTTTAATGGTAACGCACGACCGTTATTTTCTGGATGCAGTCTGCACGAAAATTTACGAACTTGACCGCGAAAAAGTCAGGCTTTACGCAGGAAATTATTCCGTGTACCTGGAAAAAAAAGCCACGGAACTTCAGATTGAATCCAACACGGAACGGCGAATCGAATCGGTGCTGCGTTTTGAACGGGACTGGCTTTCACGCGGACCATGCGCACGGGGAACAAAGGCAAAGGCACGAATCAGGCGCGACGAATCGCTGATAAATCGTGAAAAATTTTCGGCGGACAAAGAATTTTCGTTTCATGTGGAAGGCAGACGGCTGGGCGGAAAAATTCTTGAAATAAAAAACGTTTCAAAAAATTTTCAGAAAGGATTCGCGGAAAAAAATCCGGCGCCGGTGCTTAAAAATTTCAGTTACACTTTCAGCCGCGGAGAAAAAATCGGGCTTTTCGGCGGAAACGGTTCGGGAAAATCCACGCTTTTAAATATCATTGCGCAGAAAATTCAGCCTGATTCGGGGGAAATTTCGGCGGGGGAAAATACGCACATCGGTTACTACGAGCAGAATCCGGTTTTTTCGGCGGACGGAACCGTGCTGGAATACATTCGCGAGGCGGCGGAAGTCGTAAAAAATGCGGACGGAACGGAACTGAGCGCGTCACTTTTTCTGGAGCAGTTCGGATTCAGCGGACGGATTCAGCATTCTCCCGTGGATTCCCTCAGCGGCGGCGAAAAAAAACGGCTGTATCTGGTGCGGCTTTTGATTTCCAATCCGAATTTTCTGATTCTGGACGAACCCACAAACGATTTCGACATTTTTACCATGAACGTTCTGGAAAAATTTCTCTCGGATTTCAGGGGATGCCTTCTGGTTGCCAGCCACGACCGATGCTTCATGGACAAAACCTGCGACACGCTTTTTGTGCTTGAAGACGACGGCGGAATTTCGGGCTTTGCAGGAAAATGTTCGGAATACATCGATTTTTGTGCGCAAAAAAAATCCGCGGAAAAACAGAAAAATCTGGCGGAAAAAAAATCGCGTGCAGAAAATCCGGTTCGCGAAAAAAAGAAACTGTCGTTCAAGGAAAAAAAGGAACTTGAAGAACTGGAACAGAAAATTTTCGCGGCGGAAGATCAGAAAAAAATTCTGGAAGACGAAATGGCGTCGGCGGATTACGAAAAATCCCGTGCGGCAGGAGAAAAATATTCGGCACTGGAAGCAGAACTCGCGCAATTTTATTCACGCTGGGAAGAACTTTCGGCGAAGGAAAATTAGGAGGAAAAAATGGACGAAGAAAAAATCAGCGAATTAAAAAAACTGGTGGACGAATCGGAAAAAATCGTGTTTTTTGGCGGCGCAGGAGTTTCCACGGAAAGCGGAATTCCGGATTTTCGCAGCGTTGACGGACTTTACAATCAGAAGTGGGATTTTCCTCCCGAAACGATTTTAAGCGCAACTTTTTTTGCAGAACGTCCGGCGGAATTTTACAGATTTTATCGCGAAAAAATTCTGGTTCAGGGCGTAAAACCGAATTCGGCGCATTTAAAGCTTGCGGAACTGGAATCACGCGGAAAACTTCTGGGAATCGTTACGCAGAATATCGACGGACTGCATCAGGCGGCGGGAAGCAGAAATGTTTTTGAACTGCACGGAAGCGTTCTGCGGAATCACTGCACTTCCTGCAAAAAATTTTTCAGCGGCGAAGAACTTCTGCATCTTTTTGGCGATGACGGAATTCCGCGCTGCACTGAATGCGGAAAAATCGTAAAGCCCGACGTGGTTTTGTACGAAGAACCGCTGGACGACCGGACTGTAAACGGTGCAATCGGCGTTTTAAGCGCGGCGGATTTGCTCATAATCGGCGGAACTTCCCTCACTGTTTATCCGGCTGCCGGAATGATTCGTTTTTTCCGCGGAAAAAAAATCGTGCTCATAAATCGTGACGAAACTCAAAGCGATTCCGTGGCGGATTTAGTGATTCACGAAAAAATCGGCGAAGTGATGAAACGGCTTTGATTATTTCAGCGCGCGGCGTTGGCTCACGGAAGTTTTCAGCGATGCAAGCGGATTTTTTTCGGCGGAAATTTCGCGGCCCGAAAGCATATCGTCACACGCTGAACTCACTGCGGTAATGTTGCCCAGAATATCCTGCTCAAGTTTTGCGGAAAAAATTTCGTCGGACTGACGGATTTTTTTTGCTTCCGCGGCAATTTCTTCGATTTCTTTTTTTTGTCCTGCAAACTGTTCGCCCAAATTCTGCGATTTCTGCACCAGCAAATCCATGGAAAAATTTATGCGCGAAAGAAGGCTGTCGTCAGGATTTTCGCCGGCTGATTTTTTTGCTTTTCTGAAAAAATTCAAAATTCCCATGGGCGGAATTATGTTCAATTTCAAAAAGAATTGCAAGAAAGGGAAATTTCTTCCTTTCGCGGAAGAGCGACGATTTTTTTCTTACAAACGGCGTTTGATTTTTTTAAAAGCGTGTTTTTCTTTCAAAGCGGTGCTTTAGTTT
>CAZACA010000171.1:0-3792 GCA_964483515.1 uncultured Treponema sp. | reverse complement strand
CGAACTTTTTTTTGAACTGGCAGAAATCCGGGCGGCGTGCAAAAACAAAAAATCGGAGACGGCAGATGAGTGAAAAAATCGAACTGAAATGGTACGAAAAACGGCGCGGAATTAAACTTGCCGACAAAATCCGGCAGGAAAAAAAGAAGAAAGAACGCGCTGAAAAAAAATCGGCGGAAAAAAAACACGCGGAATCTTTGCAGAATCGTGACGAAACGCAAAAAAATCCGCGGAAAAAAAACGAAATCCGCACGCAGCAGAATTTTCGCGGAAAAACTTTGTCGCGGCTTCTGGACGAAGAAAAAATTCCTGACGATGCAAAAAAAATTCTTGAAAAATTCGACCTGATTGTGGACTCGACTCATCCGCTGAATTCGCGGCAAAAAATGCTTCTGCCAAAACAAATCAACGCGATGAGTCATTTTTTGACGGACGAGAGGGGGGAGCGGCGCATGGGCTACATGAACGATACGGTTCTTCTGAGTGCTTACGTGCGTTATTTTTCCTGGTGGAATCTGGTGCGGCTTGTGCGGCTGTTTGCAAATTTAAGCGCGGAATTTTTCAATCTGGGCGAAAATCCGGTCTGCATCGATCTGGGTTCGGGGCCCATGACGGTTCCGGTGGCGATTTTTCTTGCGCGGCCTGAACTGCGGAAAAAATCAGTTGTTTTTTATTGCCTCGATTTGTCGCAGAAGTCGCTTTCGTTCGGCGAAAACATTTTTCTTTCGGTGGCGGCGGAACTCAAATGCGCTCCGTGGAAAATCGTGCGGATAAAGGGCGAAATCGGCAGCGAAATTAAGGCAAAGGCGGATTTAGTCGTCTGCGCAAACGTTTTCAATGAACTGCACGACGATGAAAAGGCGACTCCGGAATTCCTCGCGAAAAAATACACGAATTTCGTTGCAAATTATGCATCAAAAGAAAAATCGAAATGCATTCTGGTAGAGCCCGGCGATCCGCGTTCAGCACGACTGGTGAGTTTAATGCGTGACTGCTTTATCCGGCGGAATTTTGTTCCCGTTGCCCCCTGCCCCCATCTGGAAAAATGCCCCATGGACGGAAAACGCGGCGGAAAATGGTGCAATTTTGCTTTTTCGACGGAAAGCGCACCGCAAAACCTGAAAAAAATTTCGGCTCAGGCGGAACTTCCCAAGGAACGCGCAGTGCTTTCGTTTGTGGCGGTGGAAAAAAATGCAGAATCCGCGGAAAACGACGATTTACTTCTGCGGATTGCAAGCGACAGGATTCTTTTGCCGCGGAAAAAATCGGGTTACTACGCATGCTCCGGAATCGGGCTGGTTCTTGCCGTGACGGATGCGGAATTTTCTTACGGCGACCTGGTTCAGGCAAAAAAATCAGACCGTCCGCTTCAGACCGATGAAAAATCCGGCGCAAAAATCATAAAAATTTAAAAAAGAAAAGCCCGGCAGACTGAAGGACGCAAAAATTGCTTCTGCCGGACTTTAACTATGGCTTCAAGCCGAACTTTTTGTTTACAGATTAACGGTTACAAGCGAATATGCTTTTGCACACACGCCGTTTAATTTTTTAACGGAATCGCCGCCTGCAAAATCGGGCCATTCTTCGATGAAAACCTTGTCGTTTTTGCCGAGGGAATCGATTTCGAGTTTGAATTCGTGAGCGCCCAGACCGTAACGTTTGAGACCAATCAGCCACGGATAATTTTCGCCTGCAAAAATTCCGTCGTCAATGAGTTTTTCGTTTTCGTAGAGCCGCGCGCAATTTCCTGCGTAAGAAATTTCCAGGAAAACGTCGTCTGCATTTTTGCATTCGCCCACGGAAATTTTATACGTCGCAGTGGAATCAGTTTCCGCGAGTTTTTCAGACGAAATTTGCGGTGCCGATTTGGGTTCAGCAACGGAAGTGTAAACCGCAAAGCCGCTTTCGCAACTTTCCACGGTGAATCCCACGGGCACTTTTTCCAGTTCAGGGAACGTTTTAAAGCGGATTTTTTGTGCGCTCTGAAAATTCAGCCTGGTTTTTCCGCCGATTTTTTCCTGGAACATTACGTCGTCGCAAATCAAAATGTATTCGCGTCCGTTTGCCGAAACTTTGTGGGCGTTCAATGCATCATCACGAGTAAGCGTCACGATGTCGCAATCTTCGGGAGCGCATCCTGCAAACTGATAAATTTTTGCAGAAACGTTTTGCGCTGAACGTGCGACTGATTTTTTTTCGACTTCGCCGGAAGCAGGTTTCGCCGCTGAATAAAAAACATATGTTTTCCGCGGATTTTCCAGAATGCACAGAGGAGTCGCCAGGGAAGTTTTTAAAGTTCCGCCGCCGACTTTCATGTTGAAGGGCAGAAAGAAAAAGTCCTGGTCGTCAATGTCCACCGCGGGAAATTTTACTTCGCCGAACTGTTCGGGAGCAGAAAGAATCACGTTTTTATGCTGCGCCATTCTGTTCCGCCGCTGATAATTGTTCACGAAAACGTATCCGCGTTTTTCGCCGCATTTTTTGCATTCGTAAGTACGCCAGCTCGTGCGCAAATCAGTGAAATTTTCGGGCTTAACGGGATTTGATTCGGGGAGGAAAGTATCCGTGGAAGCAAATTTTTCGCCGAAATCGTGCACGAAAAGCGAATAAAGTTTAATTTCGCCGTAAGTTCCGTTGGGAAGGCCGTACTGACCTAAAGGTGCGCGGAAATCGTAATTTTTTACGCTCATGTCATTCAGCGAACCGGTTGCAATATTTTCTTCCAGCGTGGTGAGTTTTCCGTCGGGATTTTGTCCGCCGTGATACATATAATAGCCCAGAAGATTACAGCCGCTGCCCATTTTTGCAAGACTCATGGCGCCGATGTCCTTCGGATGGGAAACAGGCCGACGTTTCAGCGTAACCTGCAATCCGCCTCCAAGTTCAGCAGTGAGATACGGAAATTTCGTCATGTCGAACGTAATTCCTTCGCCCAGACCAAAATCGCATCCGATGGCGTGGTCGTTTCGTTCGTAAGTGAAAACATAATTTCCGCTCGGTTCGATTTCAGTAATCCGCGGATCCCATGGCGCTTCGCAATATCCGCCCATAACCGGCAGAAGTCCCGCAGTAACCGCCCCGCCCCATCCTGTTGCAGTAAAAAGCGGCACGTCAAATCCGATTTCTTTCGCCATTTTTGCCAGACGCTTCATGTGGAATTCGCCTTCTTCGCCCGTAAGTCCGCCGCAATGACCGAATTCGTTTTCAATCTGCACGCCGATAATCGGTCCGCCGTCTTTAAGCAGAAGTCCGTCTACCTGAGCAAATGTGGCACGATAAAATTTTTCAACTTCCGCGAAATATTTTTCGTCGTTTGTTGCGCGCGCATTCGGACACTTTGCCAGAAGCCAGTCAGGAAATCCGCCGTGACGAACTTCCGCATGACTCCACGGTCCGATTCGCAGAATCATTTTCAGACCGCATTCTTTTATGGTTTCAACGAATTTGCGCAGATTCCGCCAGCCCGTCCAGTCGAACTGATTTTCGATTTCTTCGTGATGAATCCAGATGACGTAGGAACTTACGATGTCCACCCCGCCCTCTTTCATTTTTAAAAGCGCTTCTTTCCACGCGGAATCCGGGTAGCGCGAGTAGTGAATTTCGCCCATGATGGGGAACCAACGTTTTTCGTCCTGAAAAAGGCTTTTGCTGTCGAAAGAATAAGTTGCCATAGTTTCTCCAATCGAATAATTTACACGAGTTGACAGCCGAATGATAACATTGCACCCCAAAAAAATCTACAAAAAATCTCCGCGGAAACCTGCACGCCAAATTCCATGCGCAACGGGTTGC
>CAZACA010000170.1:0-3817 GCA_964483515.1 uncultured Treponema sp. | reverse complement strand
GGAACGAAGGCGCCGCTGTTTGAACTGCCGGATCAGAACGGAAAAATTCATTCGCTTGAAGGGTACAGGGGCAAAAAAGTGATTCTGTATTTTTATCCGAAAGACAGCACGCCGGGATGCACGAAGCAGGCATGCGGATTTTCGGAGCGATATGCGCAGTTTCTGGAAAAAGGCGCGGTGGTTCTGGGCGTGAGCAAAGATTCAGTTTCGTCCCACAAAAAGTTTGAAGAAAAATTCGGCCTCGCTTTTACGATTCTTTCGGACACGGAAAAAAAAGTCATTGAAGCCTACGACGTCTGGAAAGAAAAGAAAATGTGCGGAAAAATTTCCATGGGAGTGGTGCGCACGACGTATTTAATCGATGAAAACGGAATCATCATAAAGGCAGACGACAAAGTGAAAGCGGCGGAAGATGCGGAAAAAATGCTTGGCGAATTGTGATAAACGATGGATTTTCCTGCGGATTTTACGAAGATTCTGCATTGTTTCCGGCGGATTATTTTTACAATTTTCCAAAAAAAAAGATTCCGTTATTGACATAAAAATGCAAAATCAAGTATATTTCACGCACACGTAAAGAAATCTATCAATGGAGGAAAAGGATGGCCGGAGCCAGTAAGAACTCTCGTACAACTGTTGCAACGCAAAAATTCATTTGCCCGGATTGCGGCGGCGAAATCGTAATGAAGACGTTTTTTGAAAACGGAAAGCTCAAGAATCTCGCGGAATGCCAGAAATGCAAGCGCATGGAACGCAGACCAAAGGATTTCAAATAATTGGATTTTTTAAAGAGAGTAGTTTAATTTTCCGGAAACGGAATCGATTTTAATGGGGGTATCCAGTGTCAGTAAAAACATCTGCGGAAAAGCGGCACGCTCAGAGCGAAGTTCGCCGAATGCGCAATAAAGCGGTAAAATCGCGAATTCATACGAGTGCAAAAAAGTATCTGGAAGCGGTTCAGAAAAAAGATCAGGATCTTGCTCAGGAAAAACTGCGCGTTCTTCATTCTGAACTCGACAACGCATATCGAAAGGGAGTCATCAAACTCAATGCCTGTGCAAGGAAAAAGAGTCGCATGGCAAATCTTTTCAATGTAACTTTTGCTGCTGCAAAATAAGTTTTCTAAAAAAGGATGTCGGTTCGGCGTCCTTTTATTTAGTCGCTCTTTTGTGGTGCCGAGATGAGTTCAAAAAAAATTACAAAAAATGATTTACTTGAATCAGTTCATGCAAAAACAAAATTAGATAAAGATGTGGTTCAGCGGACGGTGGAAAGTTTGTTCGAGCAGTTGAAGGAATCGCTGAAAGACGGTTGCACTATCGAACTCCGCGGATTCGGAACATTCGAGCCGCGTCTTAGAAAAGGTCGGGAAAATGCCCGCAATCCAAAAACAGGTCAAACTTTAAACGTTGCGTCCCATTACGTGGTTGCTTTTCGTTCGGGCCGCGAATTAAAAAACGCGCTTTTGTCGTTGCCTGTGGAAGAAAATTCTTAAAGGTGAGTCTTCAGGAAGGTTTTATGTCGGAAAAATCTGGAAAAAATATAACGGTTTTCGGTCAGGAGACGGAATTCGACGGCGTATTGGAATTTTCGGATAATCTCGTCATAACCGGAAAATTCCACGGAACAATAAATGCGACGGGCGACCTGGAAATTGAAAAATCGGCGGTTTGCAGCGTGGACGTCATGAAAGCGGAATCCATTGTCGTTTCAGGTCAGGTGAAAGGAAATATTGAAGCGCGGGAAAGAATCGAATTGTGCGGCGGAAGCAAAGTTTCGGGCGATTTAAAAACTGCACGGCTCAGAATTTCGGATGGCGTAGAATTCGACGGAAACGTAACCATGCTTGAAGACACTTCCACGAAAGATTTGTTTTCCGTTGCGTCCGATGAATTCAAAAAATCGCTTATCATTCAGTCCAGCGAAGCAAGATAGGCCTTTGTTGACAATTTTTATGTTTTGTGTTTAGATTCGGTATCTAATCTTTTGTTCCCTGCGCATTTTGGCGCGGCAATTTTACAGCTTTCAATCCGGAATAGACGAAAATCTTTTTTCAAATAATTTTTATGGGGTAATTTATGGCAATCATTAAACGCCGTTCGGACGAAGACTCAGAGACGCAGTTGGAATCCGGCGAAATTGCGCAACCGCAGGAAAACGAATCGTCAGGTGCAGAAACCGACGACGAAAAAAATCAGGCGAAACCGAGGCGCAGGCGAATCGTAAAAAAAGTTTCCGAAAACGAACCGGAACCGGAATCGGGTGAAGAAACCGGAGGGCAGGAAAATCAGACGGAAAGTCCGGCGGAAAAAAATCCTGCCGAAGAAAACCGAATTCCTTCCGAATCAGGCGGAAGTTCAGCCGAAAAAGTTTCAGAAAATTCCGCGGAAGAAAATCCGCAGCAGAATCCTTCAGCAGAAAATCAGGGTGCTCCCGAAGAAAAACAAAATCACTACTACAAACCGCGCTACGAAAATAATCGCGGACGATACAACAACACGAACGGCAACCGCTACAATAACAGCAACCGGCGGTGGAACGGAAACAGCCGCTACAACAACAATTACGAGCGGAATTTGCAGTCGCGTCTGGAAGCAGTTCAGGCAGCACAGAGAATCGAAAATCCTGAAGAATACGAATCCAAGCCGCGGCTCATGATAAATGACCTGACAAAAAAAAGTATGCCGGAACTTCGCGAAATGGGAACGCAGTACGGAATTTCCGCGGATGACCTTGCTCCCATGAAAAAGCAGGATTTGATTTTTTCAATTTTGCGCGCCCACACGGAACACGGCGGAATTATTTTTGCTTCCGGTGCGCTGGAAATTCTGCCCGACGGCTACGGATTTTTGCGCAGTCCCCAGAATTCCTATCTTCCCGGACTTGACGACATTTATATTTCGCCCAGCCAGATACGGCTTTTCAATTTAAAAACCGGCGACACGATTTACGGTCAGACACGCAGCCCGAAAGAAGGTGAAAAATTCTTTGCGCTTCTCCGCATTGAAACGGTGAATTTTGAAGAACCTTCCGTTGCCCAGACCCGCGTTCCTTTTGAAAATTTGACGCCGCTTTATCCGAATGAAAAATTCCGGCTGGAAACAGTTTCCACGGAACTCAGCACGCGAATCGTTGATTTGTTTGCGCCCATTGGAAAAGGTCAGCGTCTTCTGATTGTCGCCCCGCCAAAAGCAGGAAAAACAATCCTCATGCAGAAAATCGCCAACGCCATCACTGCAAATAATCCTGAAGTTTATCTTATCGTTCTGTTAATCGATGAACGCCCTGAAGAAGTTACCGAAATGGAGCGGCTCATTAAAGCAGAAGTGATTTCGTCCACATTCGACGAGCAGGCGACGCGGCACGTTCAGGTTGCAGAAATGGTTCTGGAAAAAGCGAAACGGCTGGTGGAACACAAACGCGACGTAGTGATTTTTCTGGATTCAATTACGCGGCTTGCACGTGCGTACAATCAGACGGTTCCTACTTCGGGCAAAGTTCTTTCGGGCGGCGTGGATTCCAATGCCCTTCATAAGCCGAAGCGTTTTTTCGGAGCGGCGCGAAACGTGGAAGAGGGCGGCTCGCTTACCATAATTTCTACTGCGCTGATTGAAACTGGCAGCAGGATGGACGAAGTGATTTTTGAAGAATTCAAGGGAACCGGAAACAGCGAAATCGATCTGGACAGAAAACTTGCTGAACGGCGGCTTTTCCCTGCCATAAACATAAAAAAATCCGGCACGCGAAAGGAAGAACTTCTTTTGACGGAGGCGGAACTTCAGCGGATGTGGATTCTGCGAAAAGTGCTGAATCCCAT
>CAZACA010000169.1:0-3835 GCA_964483515.1 uncultured Treponema sp. | reverse complement strand
GTAAAAGTTTTTTCAGGCGGAAAATCGTACGGAATCTGCGGAAGAATCTGCATGGACCAGCTGATGATAGACCTGGGTACAGACTGCACTGCCTCACGATGGGATACAGTTGTTTTCTTCGGCGAAAATTCCGACGGAAAAAGCCAGACTGCTTCAGACATCGCGGAACTCACAGGAACCATTCCCTACGAAATCACCTGCGGAATTTCAAGGCGCGTGGAACGAATTTTCATCGGTTAACTGTCTGTACCCTTTGCGCTGATGAAACTGACGACAGAAATTTTTTCACTTCAGCTGCAAGATAAAACGACCCGGAAACCAGAAGCACTGCATTTTTTTCCGATGCTTTTTTTAATGCCGCGGGTACGGATTTTCTGAAATCTTCTTCCGCGGAAAAATCAATTTTTGCATGATGAAACGCATTTTCCATCCGCGGAAAATCGCACGACTTTGAACCGGGCCGCGTCAAAATCACCGAAGAAAAAATTCCTGAAAAAAACGGCGCAATTTCTTCCACGTCCTTATCGGAAGCACAGCCGAAAAGCAGGTGCAGATTCTGTACCCCTTTGAAAAGCTGACGGAAAGTTTCCATGGTGTACATCGTGCTTTTTACCGTATGCGCTCCGTCCAGAATCAGATTTTTTATTCCGCCGAATCCGCTTCCCTCAAGATTTACGTTTTCAAACCGCCCCGGCAGAACCGATTTTGAAAGTCCGCGCTCAATGATTTTTTCGTCCAGATCCGGCAGAACGGTTTTTGCAGCAAGGGAAGCAACCACCGCATTTTCCGCCTGAAATTTCCCCATGAGCGGAAGCAGAACGTGCAGATCCCTGGAAAACCACCTTGATGAAACGGAAAATTCCATGGCAAACTCCTGATGCGGTTCCGGCTGAACGGACTGTATGTTTTTGTAGACGATATTTTCGATTTTTGCTTCGTTTTCGGCGAATTTTACGGGCGCATTTCTTTCCCCTGCAATTTTTTCAAAAACTTTTTTAACGCATTCACTTTGCGGCGAAATAATTACGGGCGTTTTTTCCTTTATGATTCCGCCTTTTTCCGCTGCAATTTTTTCCACCGTGTCGCCCAAAAATTCCGTGTGCTCCAGTTCAATCTGCGTAATGCACGAACAGCACGGACGGATGACGTTGGTTGCATCGAGCCTGCCGCCCAGCCCCACTTCGTAAACCGCATAATCAGTTTTCGCGTTTTTAAAGCACGTCATGGCAAAAAGCGTGGCAAGTTCAAACCAGGTGACTGACCTTCCGCCGGGCAAATTTTTCTGCGGAATTTCCTTTACGGCGCGGATTACTTCGTCTGCGGATTCTGCGTAAATTTCTTCAGGAAAAAATCCCCCTGCCGAACAGATGCGCTCTGCAAAATCCACCAGATGGGGCGACGAATAAAGTCCCGCGGAAAATCCTGCTTCATCCAGAATGCACGAAATCATTTTTGAAACGGAACCCTTTCCCTTGGAGCCGGCAACGTGAACCGTCGGACAGGCTGACTGCGGATTGCCCAGGTGCGCGCAGAAAAATTCCATGGTATCAAGCCAGAAAATATTTTTTTTTGGATCGCGCTCAAAATTCAGAAAACCGTCGGCGAATTTTTCAAATGAAGAAACGGAAGGAAATTGACTCAATCTGCTTCCTCCAGAAATTTTTCCAGCGTAACGGGGCTCACTGAAAATCTGTAATCGATTTTTTTCATGCTTTCGTTCTGCGCGGAAAAAAATGACGGAATCACCACAAAGAAATCGTCTTTTTTGTAAACGGAATAAACGGCGTCGGTTCCGTTCGGAAAATTTTTTTTCACTACGAATTCAGGCTTTATGTTTTGCGACGGCGAAATGTAAACGAGTTTTCCGCGGCGAAGTGAAGATGAATTTTCAGTGCGGGTTTTTCCCGTTGCCGCTTCAGGTTCCACAAAGGGGTCAGCCCAGAACGATGCGTCCGTTTCAAACAGAAAATCCGTCAGCGAAGTTTTTGCCGCCCAGACAGTCTGATTTTCAGAAGTCCTGATGGCAATTTCTCCCGAAACTTCATCGGTTTTGCCGAACCGGAATTCAGAAATTTTCTGTCCGCCCGAAAAAAAAGTTACGCGGTAAGAATTCAGATCGTCCACGCCGAGATTTTTCCACGCGGAAACTTTGTCCGCTTTTTTTACGGGGTGAAGATTTTCTCCTGCAGCAGAAAAAAATTTTTCCACGAGATTTTCATCCGCGGGCCAGATTAAAGTCTGATTCGAGTCGCCGTCCGTTCCGAGCCAGATTCCGTTTTCCTTCTGCAGGACGATTTTTGTTCCTTCTGCTTTCCAGGAAAATTCTACGCCGTCAATTTTTTTTGCATCGTCTTCCGAAACGAAATTCAGTTCCATGGTGTCAGGCGAATTGCGTCTTGAAAGGGGAAAAAAAATCAGTGCAAAAACTGCAACCAGAAGAAAATCGAATCCGTAAAAAAACAGAAGCGTCGATTTTTCAGAAAAACGTTTCATCTGTTGAACGCCCTCCTCTTGAAATAAAAGTAAAAACCCAGCGAAAGGATTACCAGAAAAGGAATCCCCAGCGAAATTAAAAACGAGGCGCATTCAGCCTTAACGAATTTTTCGCCGTCAAGCCTGTAAAGCGAATCGTTGAAAATATTTTTGTTTTTAAGCGACAGAAGATTTTCATTTCCGTTCAGGACGAAAATTTCATCGCACAAAAAATCGAAACTGCGCACGTCAAAAAAATCCTGCGGGGCATAGGAAAGCGTCGCCGAAGAAAAAGCGTAACGGTCGCCCACAAAAACGAAATTCGGTTTTTCGCCTTTCCGTGAAATTTCCGCCGCCACTGGAACCGCACCGGTTTTTTCCCGCGGAAATTTTTCCACGTAAAAAGGATTCGTTAAAAATCCGCCGTCAGATTCTTCCGTCTGCCAGGATTTTTCGCCGGTAAAAAGAATCGGTTTCACTTCAAGATTTTCCATGGCAGCAACTTCATCGTCCGTATCGAAAGCGCATGGCCAGAAAAGCTGCATTCCTCCGGGACAATTTTTTTGCGGAAGGATAACCGGCCAGAGGGGATAATTCAACCGTTCGGTTTTGGGTGAAATTTTCGTTCCGCCGGAATCGTATTCGCTCGTCAAAATCAGCCGTCCGCAAGAAACGTCGCCCGTAATGGAATCCTTCAGATAAATTCCGAACGTAAACAGAAACCGCTGAAAAAGCAGATTTGATTCGCTTCGTGAAACTGACCAGTCGTTTTCCAGATCCACCGAAAAAGGCTGCGATGCAAGAAAAACTTTTCCGCCGTTCAAAATGAATTTTTCCAGAATGCGCAAATCGGTTTTCGTAAATTTTTCGCTTCCGAAAATTACGAGGGGAATCTGCGGAAATTTTTCAAAGGATTCAGCGACTGAATTTTCCTGAGAAGGAAGCCGCGTCTTTAAAACCGAAAATCCCGCTGATTGCAGATACGGTTCAACGTATGCATAGCCGCTTTCCAGATCCGCCGAATCAGCCGAAACAACCTGCACGAAATCTTTTTTTTCGTCCAGCAGAATTTTCAGCCTGCGCGTCAAATCGAATTCCAGAAGCGACGAATCCAGAACAAAAGGAATGATTTCGCTTTCGCCCAGGCAGTCGATTTTTATCGCGGAATAAAGATGCAGAAAATTTTCGCTGCCGTTTTTTTCTTCCCGAACCGTCCGCCCGCTGATTCCGATTTTTGAAAGCGCGTCCCCTATTTTTTCCTTCGACGGATTCACCACGGAAAGGGAAATTTTTTTTGACGAAAGCGCGTACTCTTCCAGAAAATCCTGAACGCCTGAAACCTGCGGATAAAAATTTTTCAGCC
>CAZACA010000168.1:0-3864 GCA_964483515.1 uncultured Treponema sp. | reverse complement strand
TTCTTCAGAACGGCGAAATAATTTTTCTGGCGTGCAAGCCGTGGCAGATTGAAAGCGTCCTGAACGAAACTAAAAACGAAATTTTGCAGAAGGCGGTCGTTTCCGTTGCGTCAGGATGGAATTTCGCGGATTTTGAAAAAATTCTCGGCAGCGATTTCCGCGTTCTCTGCGTCAAACCGAACACTCCGGCGATGGTGGGCGAAGGCGTTTTCCTTTTTGAAAAAAAGCATTCACTCATGCATGACGAATACGATTTCGTGCGGAATCTTTTCGGCGGAATCGGGCTCACGGAAGAACTGCCGGCGGAACTTCTTGCAATCGGCGGAGCGGTTTCAGGATGCGGGCCTGCGTTCATGGACATGATAATCGAAGCGTATGCGGACGCTGCGGTAAAGTACGGAATTCCGCGGGAAACTGCATACAGAATCGTTTCGCAGACAATGGCAGGAAGCGCAAAACTTCAGCTGAAAACGTCGGTTCATCCGGGCGCACTGAAGGACGCGGTCTGCACTCCGGGCGGAATTACGATTCGCGGCGTGGATGCCCTGGAAAAAAACGGATTGCGCGGCGCGTGCATTTCAAGCATCGATGCGGTAATGGATTCTTACAGATAATTTAAAAGTACGCGATTTCCATTCCGCCGAAAATTTCAAAACCGATTTTTTTGTAAAGCGAAACCGACGCGCTGTTTTTTTCATCGGCGAAAAGAACGGCGCATTTTTTTTTGTCCGCGGATTCAAGTAAAATTTTCTGCATCAGAAAAAACGCAAATCCTTTTCTGCGGAAATTTTTTTTTGTGAAGACTCCGCCAATCTGAAAAAAATTTTCTGTTTCCGCGGAAAGGCGTGCCATGGAAACGATTTCGTCTTTTTCCTTCAGCGCGAAAATTTTTCCGTCCGACAGAAATTTTTCCGTGCGGAGCATTTCGGCAGGAAGAAAAATTTTTTTTCCGGGCGGAAGAACTTCTTCTTTTTCATACTCCAGATTCATGGAAAAAATTTCATCACGGTCGCGCAGGGAGCATTTTTTTAAATCGATTTTTTTTTCGGACGTTTGCATTCCGTTCAGTGCGGAAAATTTTTCCTGCGGAAATTCCATCAGCATCATCCGCCGTAAAAAAACCGGACGAATTTTCTGCGCACGAAACAATGCGGATTTTATTTTTTCAGAAATTTCTTCAGCGCAGACGATGCAGAAAATTTTTTTTGAAGCGAAAAATTCCGCCAGAAGAACCTGCGTTTCATCGTCCAGATTTTTTGCGCCCGGAATAAAAGTTCCGCCCTGCGAAAACGAAAAAACGCATTTTAAATTTCCGCGGACAAAAATCAGATGAACCGAATTTTTTTTTGCGGAAATTTCTTCGGCAAGACTGCAAAAAAATTTTTCTTCGTGCGACAGAAATTTTTCAGCAAGAAAAAAATCGTCATCGCTCCGTGCAGGAAAAATTCCGTGAATCATTCTGACAGATCCCTGAGCCATTTTCCCGAACGAAAACGGAGGATGCCCGCAATGGATTTTATGAAACTTTCGGAAAACAAAAAAAGATAAAAAAATCGCGGTTCGAGTTTTAAATAAAATGCGCCGAACGATGCAAGGGGAAGGGAAACGCACCACATCCAGAAAATATCGTGAAACGCCGCATATTTCGTGTCGCCGCCCGCCCTGCAAAATCCCACGATAAAATACATGCAGAACGCATTGAACGGATACGCCGCCATGAGTTCCAGAAGCATGCACCGCGCCTGAAACAGAACGCTTTTTTCCACGTTGAACAGAAACGGAAGCAGCGCCGAAAGCGGACACAGAAGCATTCCCAGAAAAACCGCGCACAACGGAATGAACCAGAGAAATCTGAACGCGTACGCTTTTACTTCATCAGTTTTTCCTTCGCCGATTTTTTTGCCCAGAATTATTCCAGACGCATTTCCCACGCCGATGAAAAAAACCCAGGTCAGCTGCGAAATCGTTCCGGTGATGTTGTACGAAGCGATGGCAAAAGTTCCCGCGTGAGAAAAAATCGAATTTTGCAGCGTCACTCCGAGTCCCCAGAGGCTTTCGTTTATGACGACTGGAAACGCCACGGAAAAAAATTTTGCAGCGAAATTTCTGTCGGACTGAAAAAAATTTTTGGGCGAAGAAAAAATTTCAAACTTTTTTAAAATCGAATACGCCAGAAGAATGAACGTTTCTGCAAATCGTGCCACGACCGTTCCCAGCGCCGCGCCCGCAACTCCCATGGACGGAATGAAAATCCGCGCACCGAAAATAAAAATTTCCACGCCGAAAATAAAAACGTAATTGCAGACCAGATTCAGCAGGATGGAAATTCCCGTGCAGACCATGGGCAGAAAAACGTGGTCGATGCTTCTGAAAGAAATTTGAAACGGAAAACCCAGGGCAATAAAAAAATAACTCACCGCCACCACCCGGAGATATCGCGCGCCAAGGGAAACCACCGCGGAATCTTTTGAGTAAAGCGACATCAGAAAATCCGGAGCGAAAAAAGCCGCCGACATAAAAATCAGTGACGCAAAAACCGAAAGCATCGTCATGAGTCCGACAGTTTTTTGAATTCCTTTGGTGTCGCCACGTCCGTACATCTGCGAAACGAAAACCGAACCGCCGCTGCTCACGCCAAAAAGAATCATGTTTAAAATAAAAAAAATTTGATTTCCCAGGCCCACCGCCGCAATTTCTTTCGTGCCCAGACGACCAACCATAATCGTGTCCAGCATGTTTACGAAAGTCTGCATCAGGTTCTGCAGGATGATTGGAAGTGCAAGATGAAAAACGGTTTTATAAAATCCGGGCAGATTATTTTTTAAAAGAATTTTTTCCCGCCGCATGACGCGAGTATAATAAAAATAAAAAAAAACTCAAGGCGACCCGATAAATTCATCATGAAGAAGAAATTTTTTTCGATGATTTTTTTTGCCGCATCGATTTCCTTTGCGCAGAATGTTTCGGTGCGTTACAACGGAAGCGGAAGTTATTCGTACACGGAGCGGACTGATTTAAGGCGATACGACAACGGAAAATACGCAGGGCTTGTCCGCAGGGAAATCCGGTCGTTCATTGCGCCCACTTCTGTTCCTTCAGGCGGAAACCAGACCGACAGATATTTCGACGGAAATTTTTTTGTGGACGAAGAAACCAGACGCAACATGAAAAATTCCGCGCAGGGAATAAACGAATCGATTTACGCAAGTTTTAAAATTTCTTCATCGGGCGAACTTTTCATGATTCAGGACAACGGCTATCCGTCCTTCAGAAGTTTTCCCACGTTTACTTCGCAAAAAATTTCTTTCGGCGACAAATGGCAGGGCAATGCAGAACGAATCGTCGATCCGCTGAACAAAGGCGTTTTCACGAAACTTCCGATTCTGGTTGAGTACGTTTATCTCCGGGACGAAAATTTTCACGGCGAAGAAGTTTACGTTTTCAGCGCACAGTGGGCGACCCGCTACGGACAGACGAACCGGGATTTCGGCGGCGACAGGGATTTAAAAAGCGCACAGGGCAGCCACAGGGCAACGATGTACGTAAGCAAAAAATCCGGCAATGCAATCGTTGTTCGCGACGCAGTGGACGAAAGTTTTTTTTACGCCGACGGAAACCGCTACGATTTTAAAGGAACCATTTCCATGTTCACGGAATATCCGCCGGCATTCAACAAGGAAAAACTGATTCCCGCGCTCCAAAGAATTTCATCCCTTTCCGAATCCGATTTAAAAAAAATTTTATCCGATGATCCCGAAAATCAACTCGCAAAAAATTCAGCGCAAAATTCGAGCGGAAATTTCAGCGAGAAAAATTCCGCGGAAAATTCAAACGAAAATTTGGTCGCAAAAAATTCAACGAAAA
>CAZACA010000167.1:0-3886 GCA_964483515.1 uncultured Treponema sp. | reverse complement strand
GAATTCCCCAATCCTTGAATTTTGTCGGGCGTTGTGGTAGTTTGTGGTATGAAAGTTGCCATTTTTTTAGGTTCAAAATCCGATTCAGAAACCATGAAAAAAGCCGCCGATGTGCTTAAAGAATTCGGCGTGGACTACAAAGCCTTCGTAATTTCAGCTCATCGTGCAGGTGATTTGCTTGTGAAAACGATTGCGCAGGTGGAAAGCGAAAATTGCGACGTAATAATCGCGGGGGCAGGGCTGAGTGCAGCGCTTCCGGGCGTTATTGCGAGCAGGACTGTTCTGCCTGTAATCGGCGTTCCGCTGGAGTGCATAAATCCGGGAAAATCCAACGGACTTGCGGGGCTTGATTCGCTTTTGTCCATCGTTCAAATGCCGCCTCAAATTCCCGTGGCAACTGTGGGAATCGGCAACGCGAAAAATGCAGCCTACCTTGCGCTGGAAATTCTTTCGCTGAAATATCCTGAAATCAAATCGAAACTTTTATCGTTCAGAAAAAAAATTGCCGATGACGCTCTTTCTTCGGGCGCAGACGGAATCGACCTTTAGTTGGGCAAAAAATGAAAAGCGAATTTCTAATTGACGACGAACATGACAAACTCCGCGACAAATGCGGCGTTGTGGGAATTTTTTTAAATCTGCCGGACGAACCGGTTTCCGCGGAAAAAAAAGAGTACGTGGCGTATTCCTCCAGCGATTTTTCGGCAGCGACACAGGCATATTACGCGCTTTATTCCCTTCAGCATCGCGGACAGGACAGCGCAGGAATTGCAGTAAGCAACGGCAGCGACATTTTCATGCACAAGGCCATGGGAACAATCGCGGAAGTTTTTAATTCAGAAAATCTTGCGGCGTTAAAAGGACACATTGCCTGCGGACACGTTCGTTATGCAACGGCAGGAAGCGCAACCCTGGAAAACGCACAGCCCCTTCTGCAAAAATCAAAACTCGGCGCGGTGGCAGTGGCACACAACGGTCAGCTGGTAAATTACGTTCAGCTCCGGGAAATGCTGGAAGATTCAGGAAGCACTTTTTCTTCCACAAGCGATACGGAAGTTATTTTAAAGCTCATCGCCAAATCGTACAAAAAAGGACTTGAACGCGCTTTGACCGACACCATTCAGATGATAAAAGGTTCTTTTGCGCTGGTTGTTTCCACGGAAAAATGTTTAATCGGTGCCCGTGACCCCAACGGAATTCGTCCCCTTTGCCTGGGAAAACTTGAAAACGGCTGGATTCTTGCGAGCGAAACCTGTGCCATCGATGCGGTAAACGGAACTTATGTGCGCGACATTCAGCCCGGCGAAATCGTCATCATCAGCGAAGACGGCGTGCTTTCGTTTGAATTCGGCGAGCGGACATCCAAAAGGACGTGCATTTTTGAATACGTTTATTTTGCCCGGCCCGACAGCATTATCGACGGAATTCCTGTTACAGAAGCGCGGGAAAAAATGGGTGCGTGTCTTGCCAGGGAAAGCGGAGTTCCGGCTGACGTAGTAATCGGTGTGCCTGATTCAGGTCTGGGCGCGGCTCAGGGTTATGCAAAGGAAGCGGGAATTCCCTATGCAAGCGGAATCGTAAAAAATAAATACATCGGGCGGACGTTCATTGCTCCCACTCAGCGCGAAAGGGAAAATATGGTTTTCGTCAAACTGAATGCAGTAAAATCCGTGGTGAACGGAAAACGCGTCGTCGTAATCGATGATTCCATTGTCCGCGGAACTACGAGCCGTCGTCTGGTGCAAATTTTGCGTCGCGCAGGTGCAAGGGAAGTTCATTTCAGAATTTCCAGTCCGCCGGTAAAATTTCCGTGCTACTTCGGAATAAATACGCCAACCCGCGGAGAACTCATTTCCAGTCAGCATAACGAAGCGGAAATCTGCAAGGAAATCGGTGCGGATACGCTGGCTTTTATCAGTGCGGAAGGAATGCTTGAATCGTGCCGCGCGTGCAATCCTGAACAGTACGGTTTCTGCAAGGGATGCTTTACGGGCGAATACCCGATTTCAGTTCCGGGCGAACTCAACGGAAAAAAACTTCAGTAAAATAAATCGGAGGAAAAAATGGCGGAAGTGGTGGACTACAAAAAAGCGGGCGTAGACGTAAACGAAGGCTACAAGGCAGTGGACAGATACAAAAAACAGTCGGAACGTGCGCGGATTCCGGGGCAGCTCACGGAACTTGGTGCGTTCAACGGAATGTTTGCCGTTCCAAAAAACATGAAAAATCCCGTAATGGTTTCGGGAACGGACGGCGTGGGAACAAAACTCGACATTGCGTTCAAAATGCAGAAATACGACACCGTGGGAATCGATTGCGTTGCCATGAGCGTAAACGACATTCTTTGCAGCGGCGTAAAAACTTCGTTCTTTCTGGATTACATTGCCTGCGGAAAACTCGATTCAAAAATTGCGGGCGAACTGGTTAAAGGCGTAACCGACGGATGTATCGATGCGGGCTGTGCACTTCTGGGCGGCGAAACTGCGGAAATGCCCGGATTTTACGACGAAGGAAAATACGACCTGGCAGGATTCGGCGTGGGCGTTGCTGAAAAAAGCGAAATCATCGACGGAAAAAAAATAAAGGAAGGCGACGTTTTAATCGGGCTTTCGTCCACGGGCGCGCATTCCAACGGATATTCCTTAATCCGGAAACTGGTGACGAATTTTGACGAAATCATTACCATCGGCGGAAAAGAACGGAAAATCGGTGAAGTGCTTCTGACTCCTACGCGAATTTACGTCCGTCCCGTAATGGATGTGCTTTCAAAATTCCGCTCCGGCGTCCACGGAATGGTTCACGTAACCGGCGGCGGATTTTACGAAAATGTTCCGCGAATGTTCCCGCACGCAGCAGAAGGAAAAAAGCAGCTTGTCGCCATGATAAAAAAAGATTCCTGGGAAGTTCCTGAAATTTTCGGCGAACTGGTTAAACGCGGCGCAGACCCTGAAAATTTATATTCCACGTTCAACATGGGAATCGGATTTGTGCTTGCCGTTGCAAAAAAAGATGCAGAAGAAATTTTAAAACGATTCAACGCAAACGCAAAAAAATTCGCCTCAAAAGGAATCGCACCGATGAAAGCCTACGAAATCGGTTACGTCGGTCACACGGAAAAAATCATCCGCGGAGAATTTAAAGGCAACAGGGAGATGACGCAGTTTTATGTTTAATCTGGCGGTTCTGGTTTCAGGCGGCGGAACGAATTTGCAGGCGTTAATCGATTACGAAAAAAATCCGCACTGTCCGTACAAAATCGGCGTGGTAATTTCCAGCACAAAAAATGCGTTTGCACTGGAGCGGGCAAAAAATGCGCAGATTGAATCGCTTGTAAAAAGTCCCTTTGCCGTAATGGGAAAAAATTCCGCGGAAAAAGCCACCCGGGAACAAAAAAATGAAGCGGTTTCCGATGCAATTCTGGCGGAATGCAGACTGCGCAAAATCGACGGAATCGTTCTGGCAGGGTACCTCAGCGTTTTGCAGGGAAAAATCATCAGCGAGTACGCAGACAGAATCGTAAATCTTCATCCGGCGCTTCTTCCGAAATTCGGCGGAGTGGGGATGTGGGGGCATCACGTTCACGAAGCGGTAATTTCTGCCCGCGAAACTGAAAGCGGCTGCACGGTTCATCTGGTGGATTCAGGCTGCGACACGGGAAAAATTCTGGTGCAAAAAAAAGTTCCGGTTTTGCCTGACGACACGGCGGATTCACTTTACGCGCGGATTGCTCCACGGGAACACGAAGCGATTGTTGAAGGCGTGTGCGAAATGATCCGGCTGAACGAAAACGGCGCGGACAAATGATTCCTGCTGAATGCGGGCGAAAGTGCAGAAAAATAACCGTTCCTTTGCCCGCTTTTTTTTAATTCGTTCCGATGCTCGTGCT
>CAZACA010000166.1:0-3937 GCA_964483515.1 uncultured Treponema sp. | reverse complement strand
TGATTTTCCGCGGAAGATGCTGCAATCTTTTGCGCACGGAACACACAAAAAAATCGATTTGACAACGCCCGCGAATTTCTGCATAATACAGGCTCCCGCGACATTTCGCTGGCAAGGATGGTGAAAACGATGGCAACAATCAATGTTGACGATAACGAAAATCTTGAAAAGGCAATCAAGCGTTTCAAGCGAATGGTTGAAAAAGAAGGAATTATCCGCGAATACAAAAAGCGCGAATACTACGAAAAGCCTTCCACAATCCTTAACCGCAAGAACAAATCGCTGGCGCGCAAACTTCTTAAAAAGAACCACAAGCCCCACGATTCAAAAGTTACTTACTAAAAAAAAGGCCTCCGGTTTTTTCCGGAGGTTTTTCGTTGATTCCGCGGAAGCAAAATCGGTTTCAGTTCCGGTTTCGTCCGCGGATTTTTTTTTGCATCAGTTCCTGAAATTCGACTTGTCGTAAAAAAGAATCGCAATGTCTTTTCCGGTGGATTTTCCGTAGTCGGCAATTTCCTTCAGAAGTTCCTGGGAGCCGCTTGTCATGACGAATTCCGCGAAATCCATGGTTTTGTAGAGTTTTTTCTGCGACCATTCTTCCTGAAGGTTAAAAACTTCGACTTTTCGCGCAAGTGACGAATCCAGATACGAATCGGTGACGTCGTGCATCAGCAGAAAAAGTTCCTCCTTGCCCTTTTCGCTGAATTCAGAAAACTTCACGAGCATTTCGCTGCCCGAAAGAACGTAGGTCATTTTGTTGTAATGTTCGTTTACGGAATTGGCGTAGACTGCGGATTTGGAATACTTTGCTTTTCCTGACGCCGAAAACGCTGCGCAAACCAGAACTGCAAAAAGCAGAATTTTTTTGTTCATAAAATCACCCCTCGATTGATTAAAAAAAAAGGCAGACGAACAAACCGCCTGCCTAAATTTACACGTTTATGCGAAACGTGCTGAGAGAGTACAACAAAATCAGACTTTGAACAAGTTGACTTCCGTATCCAGAACCTGAATTGCTTCGCGCATATGGCTTGAAATTTCCGAAAGCACTGCACCGTTTTCGTTGATTTTCTTTGCACCGATTGACATTTCGTCGATTCCGTCCTTCATGCTGAACGTAGATTCCTGCAAATTGCGGACTTCATCCAGAATGGATTTGTTTCCTTCCGCCATTTCTTCCGACGCACTTCGTACCTGGGCAGTACTGTCGTTCATGTTCGTAAGGGCAATGGAAATCTGTCGTGAACCTTCGCCCTGTTCCTTCATTGCCGCACGGATTTGCAGAATCAGTTCGTTCGTTTCGTTCATGCCCGAAGAAACCGCCGCGAAAGTTTCAGCCGCATTTTTTGAAACCGCCACGACCTGCTGAATTCCTTCGGTGATTTTTTTCAGCTGCAGACCGATTGTCTTTGACTGTTCCGATGAAGTTTCGGAAAGTTTCCGGATTTCGTCGGCTACTACGCTGAATCCTTTTCCTGCTTCGCCTGCGTGGGCTGCTTCGATTGCCGCGTTCATGGCAAGAAGGTTGGTCTGTTCCGCGATGCTTGAAATGACAGCGTTTGCTTCCTGAAGCGCTTCCGATTCGTTGGCAATGTCCTGAATCCGCGAATTTACGATTTCCTGCTTTTTTACGCCGTCCGTTGCGCTCGCTTCCAGATGTTCAAAGGAATTCGCCATTTTTTCCACGGAATTATTTACTGAACTGATGTTGCCCATCATTTCTTCCACCGCCGCCGACGCCTGAGTTACGTTTGACGACTGACCTTCGATTAAGCGGTTAAGCGATTCGATGTTTGACGAAATTTCGTTTACCGCGCCCGCAGTCTGATGAACGCTGTTGGAATTGTGGTTGATGTTCTGCACCATGCTCTGGATGTTCGCGATGATTTCCGTGATTGAAGCCAGCGTGTCTTCCGTGCTTGCATTCAAATCCGAGCCGGTATTCACCAGTTCGTCCTTTGCCTTTTTTACGGAAACGACCACTTCCCGGAGTTTGTCGGTAAAATTGTTGAAGTCGGTGACGATTCCGCCGATTTCGTTGTGCTGTCCTGTCTTTACTTCGATTCGTTTGGTCAAATCCGCATTTCCCGCGCCGAATTCCTTGAAGTTTTCGCCCACCATTTCCAGCGGAGAAGTTTCGCGCTTGAGCATCAGAACCGAAATCAGGATTATGGCAACGCTCGTTCCTACTCCCGCAATGAGCAGAATCAGCGAAACCTGCCGAACGATGTTGAAGAACTGTTCTTCTTCCACGAAATTAAAATTCGTCCATGAAGCGCCCTGAACCGGAGCATAGAACGAATGATATGTTTTTCCGCCTGCACGAACCGTAAACCGTCCCGGAGTTCCGTTGGTGCAGTTTGTTTCTACGGTATTTTTCAGCGGAATGTCCTTGTCAAGTCCGTTGAAAATCATGGTAACCGTATCTTTGTCGCCGGAAGTTGCAATGAGTCCGTCGCGTCCCGAAAGCAGTGCAGAAAATCCTTCGCCGCCGAGTTTGAACGAATCTACCAGGGCGTCGAGTCCTTCGGTTTTTATTACTGCACTGAAAAATCCGATTGTCTTTCCGTCAACTTTTACGGCTTTTGAAACATGGATTACCGGAACTCCTGTGATTTTTGAAATTACGGGATTGTCTACGTAAGTGTCTGCTCCGTCGCGGATTATCGCCTGATAATAGTCGCGGTCTGAAACGTTTACCGTCGTGTCAAAATCAGTGGTGAAAGTTCCGTCCGTGTCACAGAACGCTACATAATCGAACGATGTGCTTCGTTTGGGAACAACTTCCTGAAGCCAGTCCACAATCTGAGCGGGATCTTTTGTCTCGCACACTTCGGCTTTGGTGTAAAAATCAAGTCTTTTCAAAAAGGCTTCTAAATCGAAACTGATGGAGTTGGAATAAAGGGCTGCAAACTCTTTGTACTCGATATTTCGCTCCGACAAAAGGCTGTCGCGTGTTACGAACGAAATTGCAAAAAATTGAATAAGGTTAAAGACGATGACTGTTATTGCAATTACGATCCCCTGGTTAATAAAAATTTTACCTTTTTTCATAAAATCTCCTTTGGTTCGGTAAAACCATGACTTTTATGAAACGCAGGATGTAATAAGTCAAGTTGCCGGTAGTCTAATACAAATCAAAAGTTGTGAAAAGTATTTTTGTGATTTTTTTTTCGATTTGTTTTTTTCGCGGAAATTTGATATTTTCTCTGGTCAAGAGGCATAAAATGAAAAAAACTACACCAATCACATTGCTGTGCGGATATCTGGGCGCGGGAAAAACTACGCTTTTAAATCGGGTTCTTTCAAATCAGGAAGGATTCAGGGTGGCGGTAATCGTCAATGACATCGGCGAAGTAAATTTTGACGAAAAACTCATTGCAGACGGCGCGAAAATTACGGACACTTCCAGCATCGTTCCGCTGACAAACGGATGCATCTGCTGCACGCTGAAAACTCAACTGGCGCAGAACATCGAAAACTTAATCAAAAGCGGAAAATTCGACTACATCATGATTGAAGCCAGCGGAGTCTGCGAACCCATGCCCATCGTTCAGGAACTGGAAACGATTAAAAACGGAAAAGTCGATAACGTAGTGGGCGTAGTTGATGCGGCGCGTCTGGTGGACGAATTTGCAGGCGGCGACAGGCTGCTCAAAAAGGAAAATCTGGGCGAAGAAGACGTTGAAAGCCTTCTGGTTCAGCAGATTGAATTCTGTTCCACGCTGGTAATCAACAAAAAAGACCTTGTTACCGACGACGAATTCAAAAAAGTCCGCAAGGTAATCGAAGTGCTTCATCCGGGCGTAAAAATCATCGAAACAAGCCGCGGAGAAGTTGACGTAAAGGAAATCATGGCGACGAATTCCTTTGAATTTGAAACGGTTTATGCAAGTGCAGGCTGGTGCAAGCATCTGGAAGAAGACGAAATCGATGA
>CAZACA010000165.1:0-3957 GCA_964483515.1 uncultured Treponema sp. | reverse complement strand
GCAAAAATGTAAAATCGCCGTAAATGACTACAATGAAGCTGAGGAATAAAATTGTATTCGTTACAATTTGTTTTATCCTTCTCTTTGCTGTTCTTGTAAATATCTGTACCGGCATAGTTTTGCGCAACACAATGAAGAAGAGAGTCGGTCGTACACTAAATGGCGTGTGCAACGAAGTGATGAACGTTCTGACAACCCATTATTGTACGGATCTTCATGCGGTTGACGGCGTTCTTTATGCCTGCGACCAGGACATTTCAGGCGAAACCGAATTCATGGATTCGTTAAGCGAAAATTTGGGAATCGATATTTCCATCTACTGCGGAAACGTGCGCTACCTTACCACCATTCGCAACAAAAACAACGAGCGCATTACAAAAACCGTCATGGATGTTCCCGAACTTTTGAACGATGTTTTCAGCGGAAAAAATTTTCTGCGGAACAATTTTCCCATCGAAGGAATTCCGTACTACGCCCTTTATCGCCCCATCGAAAATTCCGCGGGAGAAATTTGCGGAATTCTTTTTGCAGGAATTCCCCACGGACAGATTGTTCATGAATCCGTGGAAATTACGATTTTCGTCATGTCCATCTGCATCGTCATCTGCGTGGTGATTTTTTTCGTGGTTTCCAGATACACAAAAGTAATGTGCCGCGATTTGAACCGTGTGCGCGACAATCTGGAACGGCTTTACTTCGGAAACACTTCGATGCACTGGGGCAAAAAACTTCTGACGCGCAACGACGAAATCAGCCAGATTGCATACTTCGTGAACGAAATTTCCAAAAAAATGAACGAACTCGTGGAACGCGACCCGCTGACGAATCTCCTGAACCGGCATTCGGGCATAAAATTTCTGGAAGAACTTTCAAAGGATCTGGTCGAAAATCCGCAGAAAATTTCACTGGCGCTGGGCAAAATCGATTTTTTCAAGAACATCAACGACACTTTCGGCAACAATTACGGCGACCAGGTTCTCGTAAAAATTTCCGCGCTTTTAGCCGAATTCTGTTCCGCGGAAGACGTAGTAATCCGCTGGAGCAACGAAGAATTCCTGATTGTTTTTCACGGCGACAAATTTAAAGTGCTGAAAATTCTTGAAGACGTAAAGGCGAAACTTGCAAAAACTTTTTTTTACACGGACACGGATTCGTTCAGCGTAACCATGACGTTCGGCGTTTCATCGTTTGAAGCGGGCGACAACTATCAGAAATGCTACAAGCGCACCGAATCAAATCTTTCGCTGGGAAAAAAATCCGGACGCAACAGAATCATCATCGACTGAAAAAAATTGAACGGTTCCGCGGAAAAAGCAGAAATTTACAGGACGAATTTTTCGATGAAATCAGCCACGCCGCTTTCGTCGTTTGTTTTTTCCGTGACAAAATCCGCGATGCCTTTTATGTATTCGTCCGCGTTTTTCATGGCGACTCCGTAAGTGCATTCGCGGATCATGTTTTCGTCGTTCATGCCGTCACCGAATCCCATGGTTGCCTTTTCTTTTCCGCCGATGAATTCAGAAAGAAATTTTATGGCTTCACCTTTTCCGCAGCCCGGAGGAAGAATTTCAAGAAAATACGGTTTGCTCGTAAAAATCACCGCTTTTTCGCCCAGGGATTTTTTCAGGAATTTCTGAAGTTCCTGCAATTTTCCGCTTTCGCCCGGAATGAGCATTTTGGGAAATTTCTTTTCCCGCAGAAAATTTTTGTAGTCCGCCACCACCTTCCCCTTGAGTCCGCACAAATCCACGTCCAGCCGCGTCCACTTTGTTTCTTCGCGGAAAAAAATCGTGTCGGGAGAATAAACTTCGCTGCGCAGTCCCATTTTTTCGGCAGCGTCATCGGCAAAAAGCAGGACGTCGCTTTCAACGTTACGGCAGAAAATCCGCTCATTTTTGTGCAGGTCGAAAATGCTGCATCCGTTGATGGCAATGATGAATTTTCCCCGTTCATCCGCGGACAGATTCAGCCTGCGGACATAGGGCATGATTGCATCTTCCGCGCGCCCTGAACAGAGCACCACGTAAATTCCTTTCTGCGCCGCCCTTGCAAGAACTTCCGCATTTTTTTCGCTGATTTCCTGATGCGAATCCAGAAGCGTGTCGTCCAGATCCAGCGCAATGATTTTTACGTTCAGTTTTTCCTGCGGAATTTTCGGCTGCGTCATCGGGTGAGTTTCCTGTAAACGGTTTTGTGGGGACGGTCGTCGTCATCGCCAAGAATTTTTTTCTTCCATTCGGCGTATTCTGACCAGTTTCCTTCAAACCATTTTACTTCGCTGTTGTTTTCAAACGCCAGGATATGCGTGCAGATTCTGTCCAGAAAATAACGGTCGTGACTGATTACCATGACGCATCCGGCAAAACTGTTTATGGCTTCTTCCAGGGAACGCGTGGTGGAAATGTCCAGGTCGTTTGTGGGTTCGTCCAGAAGCAGGACGTTTCCCGCTTCCTTGAACATCAGCCCCATGTTCAGCCGGTTTTTTTCTCCGCCCGAAAGCACGCTGATTTTTTTGTTCTGTTCAGCGCCGTTAAAATTAAACCAGGAACAGTACGCGTGGGCATTTACTTCTCGGAGCGCGCCGTTTACCGGTCTGCCTTTTTCGTCCACCGCACCGAGTTTTACTAAATCCGCGCCGCCTGAAAGCAGTTCCAGTACGGTTTTGTCCGGGTCGAGTTTTGTGCGCATCTGGTCAACGTAAACGAGTTTTACCGTTTCGCCGATTTTTATTTCGCCTGAATCCGCTTTTTCTTCGCCTTCAGTTCCGTCCGGCATGGAAACTTTCTGTCCTGCCGATGACGCAATCATTTTAAAAAGCGTAGTTTTTCCCGCGCCGTTCGGTCCCACGATTCCTACGACTGCACCGGCAGGCACGTTGAATTCCAGATTTTCAAAAAGAATCCTTCCGTCGAACGATTTTGAAATTTTATCCGCTGCCACCACGACGTTACCCAGCCGCGGACCTGCCGGAATGGAAATCTGCGTGTCCTTCAGCTGAACGCGTTTGCTTTCTTCAGCCAGAAGGGATTCGTACCGGGTGATGTGTTCCTTGTGCTTTGCCTGTCTTCCTTTTGCGCCTGCGTGAATCCATTCCAGTTCTTCCTTCATTTCGCGCTGACGGACTGACGACTGCTTTTCTTCGAGTTCAAGGCGTTTTTCCTTTGCTTCAAGCCATTCGGTGTAATTTCCCTTGAACGGATAGCCTTCGCCCCTGTCCATTTCCAGAATCCAGCCGGCAACATTGTCCAGAAAATACCGGTCGTGAGTAATGGCGATGATTGTTCCCCTGTAATCCTTTAAATGACGTTCCAGCCACGCAACGGTTTCCGCGTCCAGGTGATTCGTCGGTTCGTCCAGAAGCAGGATGTCGGGCTTTTGCAGAAGAAGGCGGCAGAGGGCAACACGGCGTCGTTCACCTCCCGAAAGAACGTCTACAGTCTGTTCCGGCGGCGGACATCGGAGTGCATCCATGGCGAGTTCCAGATTTGCGTCCAGATTCCACGCGTCCATTAAATCGAGTTTTTCCTGAAGTTCAGACTGCCTTGCACAGAGTCTGTCAAAATCCGCGTCTGCATCCCCGAACGCTTCGTTTACTTTGTCGAATTCCGCGAGCAGATCGGTAACCGGTTTTACGCCTTCCATGACGATTTCCCTGACGGTTTTGCCCGGCTCCAGATACGGTTCCTGCTCCAGATAACCCATGGAATATCCCGGAAGAAGGTGGGTTTCGCCGGTGAAATCAGTGTCTTTTCCCGCAAGAATTTTGAACAGCGAAGATTTTCCCGCACCGTTTTCGCCGATTACTCCGATTTTCGCGCCGTAATAATACGAAATGCTGATGTCTTTCAGTACGACTTTTGTGCCGTAAGAACGCGAAACTCTGTCCATTGTAAAAATGATTTTTTTGTCGTCAACTGTTTTAGCCATGGCGCAGAGTATAGCGGAATTTTTGTGAAT
>CAZACA010000164.1:0-3970 GCA_964483515.1 uncultured Treponema sp. | reverse complement strand
AACAGGAAATTTTTGTCCGCATAAAAAATTTTTTTGCTGCACGATGAATTAAAAAAAACTCATAAATCTGGACAAACTCTGCGCGCAAAACTAAAATCCTTTCCATGAACCGTTTTTTCATAAAAATCGCAAGGTGGATTCCGGCTGCGTTCATCATCGGCGTGAGCTGGTATCTTTCGGGAAAAAAAACAATCGAGCATATGCCGAATTTTTTTAACGCGGACAAAATCGTTCACTTAATTTGTTTTGCGGGACTTTCGTTCTGGATTTCTTTCGGAGCGGATGCAAAAAAAATTTCCGCGCTGCGAATTCCCGTTCTGCTTACGTCGCTTTACGGAATCGTGGACGAATTGCATCAGAGTTTTACGCCCGGACGCGAATGTTCTTTTTTTGACTGGACGGCTGATTTTTTTGGCGCATGGATTGGTGCGTTCTGCTTTTTTGCTTTCGTGAACGGACTGAAAAAAATCCGCGGAAAAATCGGTTTAAAATAAAAAAAGGCAACCGGTTAAAGTTGCCTTCGCCCCCTACTGGGCTTGAACCAGTGACACATGGATTAACAGTCCATTGCTCTACCGACTGAGCTAAGGGAGCATTCTCGACGAATTGAGCACATCATATTGAAATGGAATTTTTTTGTCAATACGAATTTCCGCCGATTATTTCACCTGAATGTTCGCCAGAAAATCCGCGAGTTTTTCCGTGAATTCGCCCTCCGCTTTGTTTTCAATGCTGCGGAACGAAACGATTTTTGCGTCGCTGAAAGTGTTGCCCGCGCCCCTGCCCGAAAACGAATAGCTCATTAAATTCTGATTCTGCGTTCTGTCGAAAATTTCGCCTTTAAAAAAATATTTGCATTGCACGGAACTTTTGTCTTTGGGAACGTACTCGTTTTTTTGCAAAGTTCCCGTAAAAGAATACCGGCAATTTTTTTCCGCGGAAGTTCTGAAGCCGAAAGAATTCAGCGATTTTGAAAAAGCCGCCGCCGCACGATTTTCTTCGTCACCGTCGATAAAAACATAAAACGGAATTTCCTTTGCCGTCGAAAGAATTTTTTCAGAAATTTCCGATGACGTTACGCAATTTTTTTTCACCGATGAATAATTTTCAAAATCCACCACGGAAAGCCGCGACAGATATTTTTCGTTCAGCACAGAAATTTCTTTTGCAAAATCAAGCCGCGCATAACTTTCGATTGTAAATCCGTCGGAATCCGCCGCCGCCATAAGCCGTTCAATTTCCGCGTTGTTCGTGGCAATCATTTCCGCGTAAAGTTTCGACGATTTTTTTTTGTCCATCACCGCAATGGCATAAACCGTTTCGCCGCTCGTCCAATATTCTTTTATTTCCGCGCCCACGATGGAATCCACGTCCACGCTTCTGGAAACGTCCTGAGAAAAATTTTCGCTTTTCGCCACGGAAATTTTTTCGTCATTTGCCGCCTGCTGCATTCGCGTAGAAATCGTTGAAACCGATGAAACGTCCTGCGAAAAAATCGACGCGATTCCTTCCATGGCTGCCACTTCCGCCTGCGACGCACTTTTTGCCGAAGCCACGGATGAAAAATAATTTTCCGACGGATAAACTTTTTTCGGCGTAGAAATCCATTCAGGTGGAGCAGAATTTTTTATCGACGAATTTTGTTCCGCGGAATTTTTTTGTTCCGAAACTTTCGACGATTCGCATCCGAAAAAAATCGCCGCACAAAAAAACAAAACCAGAAATTTTACTTTACGCATACCGACTCCAAAATTGTGGGTTTCCCCGAATTTACTTTTGCATTTTCAAAAAAATCCGTTTCAAGCAGATTTCCGCCCGAATCGAAATATTCAATTTTTCCGGAATAATTTCCAGGCTCAAGAGTAAATCCGCCGCCAAGAATTACGCCCGGAAAATACCTGCATTGCCTGACGTCCGCCGTTTCCGCCGAATCCACCGCGTCCAGAAGTTTTACCGCCGCCACTTCAGCAAGTCCGCGAAAATTTTCAGAAGCCGCACTGAGCAGAACCGCCGCCGAAGTTACAGCCGCCGCTTTTTTTGTCGTGCTCCTGATGATGCTCCGCGTGAATGCTTTTCGTGCTTTAAGCGTCACGTCTTTTTTTACTGCATCGTCAAGCCATTCAACCATTTTTAAATTTTCCGTGCGTCCGTCCGAAAGCGTAACTTTTGCCGACGCTGCACTTCCTTTCGGTTTTAAAATATTTCCCGACGAATCCTGGGGCAGATACGGATAAACGAATTTCAGCCTGAACGCAGGAATCGTCACGCCGTCCACGCGCACCGAAGTCAGAAAAAGCGGAGTTCCGTTTGCAGAAAAATCCGGAATGTAAACTGCCGCTTCTTCCCGTTCAGCAATTTTTCCTGCCAGCGAAACGAAATCGAGCCTGCCCATTCCGTCCGCCAGATTCAAATCGTCGTCCAGCGATGCACACGAAAAATTTTTGTTCAGCGCGTAATATTCTTTTGCGTGCAATTCAGGTGAACCGCTTTTGTCCTGCAAATAAAGCAGCGCCGCCAGATAATGAGCAAACGCGGAATCTTTGTACAAATCGTCTTCCGTGGGTTTCTGCGGAAGTTTTTTGTTCAGCGAAGAAAAATCCACGCTGATTTTTTTTGAAAATTCTTCCACCGAAGAAAAATCCGTTTCGTCATCGGAAAGGGCAATTTCGCCATATTTTGCCACGTATTCTTTTTGCTTGATTTCGATTCGGCGGATTTCCACAAGCGCTTCGTCCGGTTCCCCCAGATTGCAATAATTCAGCGCGTTAAATGCATTGAGCAGAATGTATTCGTAAACGTTTCCCGCGTACTCCGAAAAATTTTCGTTCAGCGATGCGGCTGCGGCAGTTTTTGAAATGCTTTTCGTGTAAGCGGCTTCGATATTTTTTTCTGCCTGATTAAAAGTTTCTGCTGAATCCGCGAAATTTTTCTGATAATGCTGAAGAATCGCCAGGTCAAGCTGAACGTCGATTTTATTTTTCAGTCCGGAAGTTTTTTGCACAAGACGAACGCATGAAGAATAATCGCCCGCGGAAAAAAAAGATTCGGCGGTTTCGTAATTCGCGGAAGAAGATGCGCACGAAAAAAATCCGGCGGAAAAAATCAGCGCGGACACAATCAGAAAAAATGCGGAATTTTTTTTCAGCATCGTAAAATCCTCAAAAAAAATGCAGAAAATTCAGCGCGGAAAATCTGCAAAAATCAAAGTTTTACTTTCGATTGCGTCACGATTTTTTTTATGCTGTCGTTTTCTGCCATCCACAAAATTTTGTTCGTCTGAATGTCGTGAAGTTCCGCGTAAACGTAATAAGTCCGCACGGTTTTGTTGTCCGCGGATTGCACGATTGTTTTCACTGAACCCATCAGCATGAAATCAGCGGCTGTTTCCTGATCGATTTCTTTCGCGGTTTCAAGGGACGAATGGTCGGCCTGGTCGGATTTTTCTTCGCGGAGGGAAGTTCGTTCGGTGCTGCTGGAAACGAATTCCATTACGCCGGAATTTACGATTGCGGTCTGAAATTTTTTTTCGATGATGGAAGTGTCGATGTGTTCGCTGCTCTGATTTCGGATGGAATCGATGATGACCACCGGAGCGCGATTGTTTTCTTTTTTGAAATTTGCCACGCTGCCTGACGCAATGCATTCGGAAATCAGCGAATCACAAACGATGCGCACGTCGGTTTCGTTCCAGTAGCCGTCCAGATCCACCACGGAAGACGAATCTACGCGACTGACTTTTGAAGTTGAACCGCACGAAAAAAACAAAATGCAGACTGCACCGCAAAAAAACGCTGAAAATCCCCTGAACAAATTTTTCAATTTAAGCCTCCGTCGCGAAACTGTACTCAAAAAAAAAGAATAATTCAACTCAAGGCGGAAAAAGGGGATTTATTCATGGCAGAAAGTTTTCTTACGCGCCCGAAAATTTCCCTTCAATGGACAACGCGAATCGTTTTGGATATAATACGCG
>CAZACA010000163.1:0-4298 GCA_964483515.1 uncultured Treponema sp. | reverse complement strand
GATTTTTTTCAGCCGATTTTTTTCAGCAGAATTTTTTCCGCCGAATTTATTCCGCAAATTTTTTCAGCAGAATCTTCTTCCGCAAAATTTCTTCCGTCAAATTCATTCCGCGAATTTTTTCAGCAGAATTTTTTTCGCTGAATCTTCTTCCGCAGAATTTCGTTCCGCAAAATTTATTCCGCAAATTTCTTCAGCAAATTTTTTCCGCCGAATTCATTCCGCGAATTTTTTTGCCGGATTATTTCAGGCAGCTGTTTCCGTTGTAATCCAGATCCGTGAGAATTTCCGTGTAGTCCTTGAAAACTGCAACGGTGTGTTCTTCGTGACAACTCCAGGAACCGTCGGTGGTGATTACCGTCCACTCGCTGCCTTCTTCCAGATCAACGTCCGCCGTTCCTTCGTTAATCATCGGTTCGATTGCCAGAACCATGCCCGCCTGAATCCGCGGATTTTTTCCGTCGCCCGGACAATTATAAACGCTCGGATCTTCGTGCACTTCAAGCCCCACGCCATGACCGCAATAATCGTAAACGACGCCGTATCCGTTTTTTTCGTGCGCCACGCCGTAAACTGCATTTGCAATGTCGTTGATTCGGTTGCCCGCCCTGCACGCTTCAATTCCTGCCGCCAGACTTTCCCGCGTCACCCTGCACAATTTCTGATGTTCAGCCTTTACGTTTCCCACCAGAACCGTGTGCGTACTGTCCGAAATAAATCCGTGCAAATTCAGCCCGATGTCCAGCGAAACGATGTCGCCGTCTTCAACGAATTTTTTTTTGGACGGAATTCCGTGGATGACCTGATTGTTTATGCTGATGCACGCGCAACCTGGAAAATCTTCTTCGTACCACGCCGGAGTCGCTCCATGCTTTTTTGCAAAGTCAACGCACCATCCGTCGATTTCTTTTGTGGAAAGTCCGGGCCTGATTTTCGGAATGATTTCGTTGAACAAATCCGCGAGCAGATGACAGCTTTTTCTGATGCCGCAAATCTGATCGTCGTTTTTTAAAATTATCATTTTATGCTTCCTCAAAAAAATTTTTTCTTTTTACGAGACAAGACGCAGCGCTTCGGTTCTGCAAATTTCCGCCGTGTGAAAATCGCCGATTCGTTCGTATGCGTCCGCCATTTTTTGCAGAAAAAAAGAATCGTCGTTTTTGCCGAATCCGAGTTCCAGCGCTTTTTCCCATGCATCGATGGCAAGTTCGTCGTTCACGTTTCCTTCGATGTTGTTTTTTAAAACGTGCCGCGCCAGATCCTGAACTTCCGGAAAAAAAAGTTTGAAATATCGGTAGGAAAATTCCATGCGGATTATCTGATCGAGCAAAATTACGGCATCGTAAAATTCCCGCCGGATCACGAGTTCTTCCGCCAGAATAAATCCGTAGTCCATAAAATCTTCGCGGGTGAACCACTTTGCCAGACGAAATCCCACGCGCTCCATGTTCATGCGTTTAAATTCCGCCACCGCCGCATCGCAGTTGTTGTGAAGCAAATCGAAAAAAATCAGCTTTGCACGACTTTCATCATCGCTCCGTTCCAAAAGCCATTTTCTGTAATCAAACGATTCATAATTTTCCTGCCGGTGAAAATTCGCACTGTTGAAAAAATTCGATTCGTCAAAAAGTTCCTTTGCCTTTATGTCCGACAAAGTTTCGTAAGCCGCAAGCAAATCCTGAAACGCTTCGGAAGTTTCGCCCGTAATGTCGGGATGAAGAAGTTTCGCTTTTTTTCTGTAAGCCCTGCGGATTTCTGCAACCGTCGCCGATTTTGAAACGCCCAGGATTTTGTAGCAGTCTTTCATCAGTTGTGACTGTTCCAGCTTACGGTTCGCAGAATGTCACCGAAAACTCCTGCCGCAGTAACGCCTGCACCTGCACCATATCCGCGGACTGTAAGGGGAATGGGAGTGTAACGCGCCGTGTGGAAAACAAATGCATTTTCTCCGCCACGAACTCCATAAAGCGGATCGTCTGAACCGACTTCAAGAATTCCCACGGAAACTTTGCCGTCCTTTATGCTCGCGCCCATCCGCAGAACTTTATTTTCTTTTTTGAGTGCCGAAATTTTTTCGCTGAAGTATGAATCGAGTTGCGGAAGTTTCTGCAAAAATTCGTCCACGCTTCCTTCCAGCGAAAATCCTTCGGGGAAAATGGAACGCATTTCAATGTCTTCCAGTTCAATGTTCATGCCGCTTTCCCTGGCAATAATCAGCGCTTTTCGTGCCACATCAGTTCCGCGCAAATCGTCCCGCGGATCCGGTTCGGTGTAACGCAATTCTTTCGCTTCCAGAACTGCTTCGCTGAATTTTTTGCCTTCGTCCAGTTTGCCGAAAATGTAACTCAGACTGCCCGACATAATTCCGTTGAAGCCCGTAAGTTTGTCGCCGCTTTTAAAAAGATTTTGCAGCGTATCGATGATGGGAAGTCCTGCGCCCACGTTTGTTTCGTAAAGGAACCGCACGTGCATTTCGTTGGCAGTGGAACGCAATCTGTTGTAAAAATCCATGGACATGGAATTTGCGCGTTTGTTCGGAGTGGCAATGCTCATTCCTGCGCGGAAAATATCCAGGTACCGTTCAGGCAAATCGTAACTCGCCGTGCAATCCACAAAAATCGGATTAAGGGGTTTTGTTTCCTTTACGAATTCCAGAATTTCGTCCAGATTCGTTTTTCGTCCGTTCTGCTTAACCTGTTCCCGCCAGTCGGTCAAATCAATTCCGTCCGCGTTAAAAATCATTCCGTCAATGTTCGCCACAGCCATTACGCGAATGTCGATTCCCTGTTCCAGAAGCAAATCATGCTGCGCGCAAATCTGATCGAGCATTGTTCCGCCGATTGTTCCCGCGCCGAAAGCAAAAACCTGAATTGACTGAACCGTGTTGAAAAAAAACTGATGCACTACACGAACTGCCGTGTCACCGTCTTCCGCACGAATTACCGCCGAAATTGAACGCTCGCTGGAACCCTGTGCAATGGCAAGAATGTTTATGTCGCGGCTCGCCAGAGAATCGAAAAAAGTTCCTGCAACTCCGCGCTTTTCTTTCATGGCATCACCGATAATCGAAACGATGGCGCAATCGTCCTGAACTTTTATGGGATTGATGATCCGCGTAGAAATTTCCAGGGAAAATTCGCTTTTTAAAATGTCCTGCACTTCATTTGCAAACGACTTCCGCACGCAAAACGAAATCGTGTATTCCGACGACGACTGAGTTATAAGCAGAACCGAAATTCCTGCACTGCTCACTGCGGAAAAAATTCGCGCTGCCATTCCTTTGCGGCCTTTCATTCCCGAACCGCTCACCGAAATCATGGCGCAATCTTTTAAACACGAAATTCCGCGGACAGGCCCAGCCGATGAATCAAAGGGACCGGATGCAATTCGAGTTCCGCGGGCAGAAGGATTGTGGGAATTTAAACTCCACGCTTCGATTTTTTTTGCTGCAAGCGGCGCAAGAGTTTTCGGATGAAGAACTTTGCTTCCGAAAAACGAAAGTTCCATGGCTTCTTCGTAACTCATGTCGTCCACTAAAATTGCATCTTTTACAACCCGCGGATCAGCCGTAAAAATTCCGTCCACGTCAGTCCAGAATTCCACCTTTGACGAACCCAGGCACGAACCCACAATCGCCGCACTGAAATCGGAACCGTTTCTGCCCAGAAGTCCCATTACAGGTTTTGCGCCCGTTCCCGAAATCCACGAACAGATGAATCCGGGGAAAAGAAGAATTTGCGCAAGGGGAGAAGAACCGTCGCGATAGTCTGCAAAAGCGTCGGCACAATGAGCGTAATCCGGTTCGCCTTCAGTCTGATTTCCCGTAGTAAAAATAAATTTCCGCGAGTCAAGCAGAATTACGCTCTGTTTTTTTGCCAGCAGAACTTCTTCCACAATCGGTGCGCAAATCAGTTCGCCCATGCCCATAATCCTGCAATGAATCGACGGAGGACATTCGCCGAAAACCGTCAGCCCCGAAAGAAGTTTTTCCGTTTCCTGAAAAAGCGGTTCGATTTTTTCGCTGACTTTTTCCACGCGAAATTCAGGAAGTGCGCTTTTTATTTCCGCCGAAATTTCCGAATGAATTTTTCGCAGTTCGTTTACTGCCGCCGCAGAATTTCCGCCTGCAACACATCCGTCGATTGCCGCCTGCAATTTGTTTGAAACGCCTGCCACCGCGCTCACCACCACACTGATTCTGTCGGACGATGCCCTGCCGATCATGATTTCCACGCTGTCAAGAATGCGCCTGGCTGAACCCATGCTCGTTCCGCCGAATTTTAGAGTAAGCATAAAAATTC
>CAZACA010000162.1:0-4308 GCA_964483515.1 uncultured Treponema sp. | reverse complement strand
TGATTTTGACGAAGGAACCGCTGGAATTGAAGATGCGATAAGTGCTGCGATTGGCTCCGCCGGCGTAATCGTTCTGGGCTGAAAATGAAAATCACGATTTTAGACGGAAACGCGCTGAATCCGGGGGATCTTTCGTGGGCGCCCCTGGAAAAACTGGGGGAACTCACCGTTTATCCCCGCACGGAAAAAGATCAGGTCGTTGAAAGAATCGGAGACAGCGAAGCGGTTCTTTTGAACAAGGTAAACATTACTGAAGAAATTCTTGAAGACTGCCACAAACTTAAATACATCGGCGTACAGGCAACCGGTTACAATGTCATCGATCTGGAAGCGTGCAGACGTCATGGAATCACCGTTACGAATGTTCCGTCCTACAGCACTTCCGCGGTGGCACAGATGGTTTTTGCATTTATCAGCGAATTTGCCTGCCGCACGCAGCTTCATTCGGACAGCGTAATGAACGGCGACTGGGTAAAAAGTCCCGATTTCTGCTACTGGAAAACTCCGCTGATTGAACTGGACGGAAAAACGCTGGGAATTTTCGGCTACGGAAGCATCGGAAAAAAAGTCGCGCAGATTGCAGAGGCATACGGCATGAAAGTCATCGTCTGCACGCGGACGCAGAAACCTGAAATCGAACATCCGGTAGACATTTCGACGCTTTTTAACGATTCGGATTTCATTACGCTTCATGTTCCCCTTACGGAAAAAACCCGCGGAGTCGTAAACAAAACCACCATTTCGCTGATGAAAAAAAGTGCATTTTTAATAAACACGGCGCGGGGTCAGCTTGTGGACGAAACCGATTTACGAAACGCACTTGACGAGGGAAGAATCGCCGGATACGCCGCGGATGTAGTTTCCCGGGAGCCAATGAAAAGCGACAATCCGCTTCTGGGTGCAAAAAACTGCATCATTACGCCGCACATCGCCTGGGCAGCCACCGAAACAAGGCAGCGTCTTCTGAACGTCGTCGTGGAAAATTTAAAATGCTTCATCGACGGAAAACCGCAGCACGTCGTTTCCTGCTGATTCCCCTTGACTTTTGAAGCGGTGCTGAATAAAGTTCAGCGAAACTAAAGTTCTTTTTTTTACGAGGTATTTTTATTATGGGAAAAACCATTGCACAAAAAATTTTTGACGCTCATCTGGTGGAGTCTCCTTTCCCCGGAACGAACATTCTGAAACTTGACCGCGTTTTCTGCCACGAAATTACGACGCCCATTGCCATAAACGATCTGGTAGAACGCAAGATGGACCGCGTTTTCGACAATACCAAAATCAAAGCCGTTATTGATCACGTAACGCCTGCAAAAGACAGCAAATGCGCCGCTCAGGAAAAAATTCTGCGGAACTGGGCAAAGCGGAACGACATAAAGGACTTTTTCGACATCGGTGCCAACGGCGTCTGTCATGCAATTTTCCCTGAAAAAGGATTCGTCCGCCCGGGATTCACCGTAATCATGGGAGACAGCCACACCTGTACCCACGGTGCTTTCGGAGCGTTTGCAGCAGGAGTTGGAACGACTGACCTGGAAGTGGGAATTCTTAAAGGCGTCTGTTCATTCCGCGAACCGAAAACCATAAAATTCGTGCTGAACGGAAAATTAAAATCAGGAGTTTACGCGAAAGACGTAATTCTTTTTTTAATCGGACAAATCGGCGTAAACGGAGCCACAAACTGCGTCGCGGAATTTACGGGTCCCGTAATCGACGGATTTTCCATGGAAGAACGGATGACTGTCTGCAACATGGCAGTGGAAGCAGGCGCAACGAGCGGAATCTGTTTTCCTGACAGAACGACCGTTGACTATCTGTGGGAATTCATCAGCGGAGAATTTGCTACGAAAGAAGAAGCACTGGCGGAATACGGCAGATGGATTGACGATGACGACGCGGAATACGAAAAAATCTACACGTTTGATCTGTCGGATCTGGAGCCGGTCTGCACGGTGGAATACAAGCCTGACCAGATTAAAAAAGTTTCCGAAATGAAAGGCACGAAAGTCGATCAGGTTTACATCGGTTCATGCACGAACGGACGAATCAGCGACCTGCGTGTTGCCGCGGAAGTTTTAAAAGGCAAAAAAATCGCTTCAGGAGTCCGCGGAATCGTCAGCCCTGCAACTCCCCTGGTTTACAAAACGGCACTGAAGGAAGGACTCATCGACATTTTTATGGATGCAGGTTTCTGCGTAACGAATCCGACCTGCGGCGCGTGTCTGGGAATGAGCAACGGAGTTCTGGCTGAAGGAGAAGTCTGCGCTTCCACGACGAACCGAAATTTCAACGGACGAATGGGAAAAGGCGGAATGGTTCACCTGATGAGCCCGGCAACTGCAGCCGCTACAGCCATCGCCGGAACGATAGTAAATTCTGAATTCTACAAAAACTAAAAATAAAACTGAGAGGAAAACATGAAACATTTTGGTGGACAAGTTCTTTTCTTGGATCGTTCGGACATAAACACGGACGAAATAATCCCTGCAAAGTACCTGACTGAAAACACGAAGCAGGCGCTGCAACCGTATCTTCTTGAAGATTTGAAGCTGGACGGATTCAACCCCAAAACCGACGTTTCAGGCAAAAAAGTAATCATCACCAGGGAAAATTTCGGCTGCGGATCAAGTCGCGAGCACGCACCCTGGGCACTGGAAGTCAACGGAATTTATTGCGTCATTGCCGTTAATTTCGCGCGGATTTTCAGGCAGAATATGTACAACTGCGGACTTCTGGCGCTGGAAATGGGCAAAAAAGACATTGAAGATATGTTCAGGACTTTCGCCGACAAGGACACCGAATGCAAAATCGAAGAAAAGGACGACGGAACATGGAAAGTAAAGCTGATTGCAGGCTCCCTTTCAAAAAGTTATCCGTTCAAGCTGGAAGGTTTTGAAAAGGCGCTGGTAGAAAACGAAGGCTGGATCGGTTACGCTGACAAAAAATATTGATTTCCGGTCAAAAAAAACTTCATGCCGCTGCGGTGAATTCCTGCGGCGGTTTTTTATTTTTATAAAAAAAGTACGATTTTATCCGCGGATTTCTGCAATTTTTCTTTAATTTTTTAACGATATTCGCTTTTTTCTTGACACGAATATTTTCAGCATTTATTTTTGACTCATGGAAATTTTTAAGGATTTTCTTAAGAAACTGACTTCAGGCGAAAACAAAAAATTCGCAAAAAATCTGGCTCTTGTTGCGCTCCCCGTTTCGGCGCAGACTCTGATTCAGTCCGCACTGGGAATCGTCGACCAGATAATGATCGGACAGCTGGGGGAAATTTCCGTGGCTGCCGTAAGTCTTGCAAACCGTCCGTGCTTCGTGATGATTTACACTCTGGGCGGAATTTCTGCTGCATCGTCAATTTTTTCATCCCAATACGAAGGAAGCGGCGACCGGGAAAAACACGCAAACGTCATGAAAGCAACCCTCTGCGGATGTTTTTTTATAGTGCTTCCGTTTTTTCTGCTTTCGATTTTTGCTCCATCTCAAATTCTGGGAATTTTCACGAAAGATGCGGCGGTGATTTCGGCAGGAAAAAATTATCTTTTCATCAACGCAATAAGTTACGCTCCCCTTGCCGTTTCCCTTTCTTCTTCGGCGGTTCTGCGGAGTACGGGATTTTCAAAAGTTACGCTTTTTGCAGGACTTCTTTCCGTGACGGTAAATACTTTTTTGAACGCGGTCCTGATTTTCGGGCTTTTTTTCTTTCCGCGGATGGGAGCAGAAGGTGCGGCTGCGGCAACCGTCGTTTCGCGATTCGCTGAATGTCTTGCGCTGTGCATTTTCATGAAGAAAAAAAATCATCCGGCTTTTTTCCTTCGTGCGCTGAAATCAAAAAATTCTGCTTCGTTTTCAAAACTTTTTTTCTTCACTTCCCTTCCTGCAATCGGAAACGAACTTCTGTGGGCTCTGGGCGACGCAGGCTACACGGCGATTTACGGAAACATGGGAACCGAAAAACTTGCATCGGTAACGCTGACTTTTCCGGTTCAGGGGCTGACTATAGGATTTTTTTCAGGACTTGCGGCTGCTTCAGGAATTTTAATCGGCAGCGAACTGGGAGCGAAAAATTTTCATCAGGCAAAAAAAAATGCATATAAATTCATGGCAGTTTCGGCGGCAGGTTCGGCAGCAATGACGATTTTTCTTCTGTCAATTTCGCCGGTTTACGTTTCGTCGTTTAAAGTAAGCGAAGAAGTTTCGTCCGCATCGCAGAAAATTCTCGCAGTGTTTTCGTTTTACCTGTGGAATGGAAGGTAGTCCTCTGGGTTGTCTGTTCCCAACAATACAGCCCCCTCATCTAAG
>CAZACA010000161.1:0-4353 GCA_964483515.1 uncultured Treponema sp. | reverse complement strand
AAAAAATAAGTCGCCAACGCAGATTTGGAACTCTTGTTGGCGACATATTGTCAATCTGGAGAAACGAATCCGATTTCTTTCGGGCGTTTTCCGTTGCCGGAAATATACCACTTCAGTTTTTATTTTTCAACAAAAATCTGCGCTTCTTCTACTCCAGGTGAATCTGGTTGATTGCGCTCACGACTGCATCCACGCCTGCCCTGCCTACGTTCGTTGATTTTCCGGCTCCCCAGTACTGGTTTCCGTCTTCGCACGTAATCTGCACGTAAGCGATTGCCGAAGTGTCGTTTCCCTGACCGATGCTGTGTTCGTGGAATGCCGTTATGCTGAATCGCGGACACGGAATTTCTTCCAGCGCACCCGCAAATGCATCCAGCGGACCGTTTCCTGTTTTGCCCACGGAATATCGTTTTCCGCGGAATTCCACGATGCCACGGCACGACGTCGTTTCAGAATTTTCCTTTCCTTCCAGATGCGTTTCCGACAAATCCACGATGCGCAGATTTCCTTTCGCGTTCAGCCATTTTTCCACGAACAGACTGTAAATTTCCGCCGACTGCAATTCACGCTGTGCCCTGTCCGCCGCTTCCTTTATGAGTTCGCCCAGAACCGGATGCATCGCCTTCGGAAGACAGACGCCGAATTCCTGCTCCAGAATGTACGCCGCCCCGCCTTTTCCTGACTGACTGTTGATTCTGATGATTCCTTCGTACTGCCTGCCGATGTCGTGGGGATCGATTAAAATGTACGGAACGTCCCACAGTGCATTTTTGGGCATTTTTGTCCGCGCCGCCATTCCCTTTCTGATTGCATCCTGATGACTTCCGCTGAATGCAGTAAAAACCAGTTCGCCCACGTATGGAGTCCGCGGATTTATTTCCATTTCGGTAAACTGCGTGTACAGATCGCCCACCGCCTGAACGTCGTGAAAATCCAGATGCGGATCGATTCCCTGACTGAACATATTCAGCGCAACGTTTACGATGTCCAGATTTCCAGTCCGCTCTCCGTTTCCGAAAAGGCATCCTTCCACACGGTCAGCTCCGGCAAGAAGCGCAAGTTCGCAGGAAGCAACTCCCGTTCCGCGGTCGTTATGGCAGTGAGTGCTGATGATTACGTTTTCCCGTTCGGAAATCCGGTCGGAAAAATATTCGATGGCATCGGCGTAAACATTCGGCGTGTAACATTCCACCGTCGTGGGCAGATTCAAAATGATTTTTTTGTCGGGAGTCGCGCCCCATTCCGCCTTTACCGCTTCGCAAACTTCCACCGCATAATCGATTTCAGTGTGGGAAAAACTTTCGGGGGAATATTCCAGCCGTATCCGCTTCAAATCTTCCGCAGAAAGGCACGATTTTATGCATTTTACGCCGTCCACCGCAATCTGTTTGATTTCAGCCTTTGTTTTGTTGAACGTATATTTTCTTTGCGCCGGCGAAGTGGAATTGTAAATGTGAAAAATCGCCTGATGACATCCGTTTAAAGATTCCACGGTTTTTTTTACGAGCTGTTCCCGCGCCTGACAGAGAACCTGAATCGTTACGTCCGACGGAATGTGATTTTCTTCGATGAGCCTGCGGATAAAAGTGTATTCAGTTTCGCTTGAAGCCGGAAAACCCACTTCGATTTCCTTAAAGCCCAGTTTTACGAGCAGGTCAAAAAACGCAAGTTTCGTGTCGATTCCCATGGGATTCACCAGCGCCTGATTTCCGTCACGCAAATCCACGGAACACCAGACCGGAGCCTTTTCGATTTTTTTTGACGGCCATTTTCGGTTCGTCATGGGAATTTCTGCAACGGGAGCGTATTTTCCGTCCGGATTCATGCCTGTCATTTTTCTGCCTCTCAAAATTTTTTTTGTATAAAAAAAAGACCCGCCGAAAAAGGCAGGTCTGCAATTCGTATAAAAAAAACGCTACAGCCGACTGTCTTTTACAGGGAGATTTTTTTCAAGTGCGGGTAGTAGCGTCGTTTTTTTCATAGCGCAAATATACACACGCCGGATTTTTTTGTCAACGCAGAAGGGCAAAGAGTTTTTCCAGCGACGAAATGAATTCTTCCGTCTCGAACCGCAGTTTCTTTAAAAAACTGTCGTCGTCCAGCGTACCCAGAACCGCATCTTTTTCAGCCTGATTCCTGAACGTAATCGAACGGAAAAAATCTTTAAAATCTTTTTCGCGCACCGCCACCGACGATTCCAGCATATTCAGCGCAACGAACGCCACATCGTGGGAAACGTCGTCAAAATCCGCGGAAGAAAATTCCAGAATCGGTTTGGAATAAAGCGTTTCCAGCAGAAAAAGTGCATAGCGCGCCTTGTAATCGAAATAATTTTTCTGGCATTCGTCGTAAAATTCGTGAACCTGCGCCCAGTTTTTTATTTCGCAGGATTTTATTTTTTCAAAAAGCGTTTCGATTTTTTTCTGCGGAATCACCTGCCCGCCCGCGTTCATCCATTTTTCGTAAAGCGGAATTTTTTCAATCTGCGCAATGTCTTCCTTTGACAAACTTTCCTTGTTGTTGTTCAGCACGAAATCCGAAAGGCATTCCACCGCAAAATATTTCGTAACGCGCCTGTATTCTTTGTACGCCTGAGCCGGTTTGTAAATTTTCGCGCCGAATTTTTTCTGGCAGCGGTCATCGGTCAGAATGAATTTCGCTTCGGAATACTGATGCAAAAAATTTTTCGCTACCTGATAACTTTCTTCTTCGCTTTTTGCTTCAGCGGCTTTTCTGCGGAACGAGTCCAGAAGTTCGGGCCGCGGATTCAGCGTGGTGGATTTCCTGCATTCTTCTTCGGAAAGGCGGAGGTATCGCGCAGTTAAAACGATGATTCTTTTTGCAGCGGGAAGAATTTCCTGTACGGTATCGGGAGCAAGCGGATTCGTTTCGATGTGCTGAATTTTTTTTACGCGCCTGTCACGGGCAATGAATTTAAATTTGTTCCGCACGATGGCAAACATATTGTACAGAAACCAGTACGCCGGAATTATGTGAATCGCCGCTTCGTTTTCGCCGGGAGAAATCAGCGCAAAGGGATAACTGACGTTGAGTTCGTTGCGGTAAGTTCCTTTTGTCGCCAGAACGAATGAAGCGAACCGCGAATCGAATTTAAAATCGGTGCAGAGTCCGGGCCAGAATCCCCTGCCGGCAATCATTTCGCAGTCAGGAATCCGCGAATTGTGGTTGCTTCCGATTGTCGCCGCCGATGCAATGTTGCTTTGTCCCATGACGGTTGACGCAATCAGGAACGATGAATTGTGATGCTGTTCGTGAAAGGGAAAAATCAGGTTGTTCAGCAGTTCGCAGCATGAAACAGTGGAATTGTCGCCCAGAACCGAATTCAAAAGCCGCGCGCCGTATTTTAACTGACAGTTCCGCCCGATTACAAAACGCACCGCAATCGCCTGATAAAAAACGTGACTTCCGTAGCCCATGATTCCGTTTACAAGTTCCACGCCTTCGCCAATCTGACTCGGTTCGTCTTCCGAAGAAAGCACGGTAATGTTTTTTAATTTCAGCGCACCCTTTATGTAAGCACACGAGCCGATTTTTACGTCCTTAAGCAAAACCGAATTTTTTACGACCACGTCATCTTCCACAATTCCGTAAGTATTCAGTTCCGTGGATTTTCCTTCTTCCGTGAGTTCAACGAATCGATTCATCAAAACTTTGTCTTCACGGAACCGCGACCACAAAAAAGCATCCGCCGGAATCATTTCTTCAAACGCCAGAACCGCGCGACCGTCGTTTTCATTCGCCACGCCAATCCAGATTCTGTCCGATTCCTTTTCGCCGTCCATGATTCGTCCTTCGCCGAATTTGGAATGCTTCGTGCACGACATTTCATCGATGTTGAAAAGAACGACCCGCGAACCCAGCCTGTAATTCACCAGATACTGAACGTTCTGAATTACGCAGTTGTCGCCCACCACCACATCATGCAGCGATGAACGGTAAATTCCCGTGGGAAGATGCAGGTCGTGAAAAGAAAGTTCCGCCGGAAAAATGTCGCCCAGAATCACGAATCCCGAAAACGAACTCTGAATAATCTGATCCGGATTAAAGCAGCCGGTTTTGTCGCTTACAAAAACATTCTGAAAATTTGCGTCGGAAGAAGTGTTGCCGTTGCTTTTTAAAGTGGAAATTTCTTCGGAAGTAAGATGACGCCGATTTTTTAAAAGCGCCGGTTCGATTTTTAACTCTTCGTTTTTTTGCCCGGAAATCAGTTTTAGCATTCGCCCATTATACAGAGCCGAATTCAAAAAGTCCAACGGATTTTTTTCTTTGTTCTTCCTCTTCCCCGCGAAACGTGATAATATCCGCCCATGAAAATTTATCTGGCGACTGGAA
>CAZACA010000160.1:1920-4363 GCA_964483515.1 uncultured Treponema sp. | reverse complement strand
AAAGATTTTTAAATTCGGTTTAAAACAAAAAAAAAACCGGGCGAAAAACCCGGCTTCCACAAAATCAATCAGTCTTTTTTTGCTCCGGCGTTTGCAGGAACAACGTTGATTTTTTTGGTTACAAAACCTGAACGAAGACATTGCGTGCAAATTTTAATCGTCCGCGTAGTTCCGTCGATTTCCGTTTTGATTTTCAGAAGATTCGGAAACCACTGACGGCGCGTATGGTTGTATGACTTGCTTACTCTATTGCCGTGGATCGGGTGCTTTCCGCAAACATCACATGATTTTGACATACTTTTACCTACCTAAAAAAAATTGCGCAAGCCAGACCGACTTCCGCTATCTGAATGACAGTTGCGGAATGATATAAAAAAAAAAATATCATGTCAATCACGATTTTCCGTAAGTCCGTTCGATTTCAAAAATCTGGTCACGCAGAACGGCGGCTTCTTCGTAATCCATGCGGTCGGCGGCATCGGACATTTCCTTTTTCAGCAAATCGACAAGTTTTTTCCGTTCCTTCGGCACAAAAAGATTCGCGCTTTTTTTGACGGCATCGAGTTTTACGGCAGTTTCTTCTTCCGCGGAAATTTTTTCGTGCTGCAAAATATCTTCCACCGCTTTTTTTATCGTCCGCGGAGTGATGTGATGCGCTTCGTTGTATTCGGTCTGAATTTTTCGGCGGCGTTTCGTTTCGTCGATGGCTTCTTTCATGGCGTCGCTCATCCGGTCAGCGTACATCAAAACTTTTCCGTCAGCATTTCGTGCGGCCCGTCCGATGATTTGAATCAGCGAAGTGGTGCTCCGTAAAAATCCGATTTTGTCAGCGTCCAGAATTGCAATCAGCGAAACTTCCGGCAGGTCGATTCCTTCGCGCAGAAGATTTATTCCGATCAGCACGTCGATTTCGCCCAGACGAAGGCTTTTCAGAATTTCCACGCGCTCAAACGTATCGATTTCAGAATGAATGTATTTTACTTTCAGCCCCAGATTCAGAAGGTAGTCCGTCAAATCTTCAGCCATTTTTTTTGTCAGCGTCAAAATCAACGAACGCTCGCCTTTTCCGATTCGTGCCTGAACTTCCGCGAAAATATCCTGCATTTGTCCTTCACTGGGCCGAACTTCAATCAGCGGATCCAGAAGTCCCGTGGGCCGGATAAGCTGCTCCACGACCTGCGTTGATTTTTTTATTTCTTCTTCGCGGGGAGTCGCCGTTACAAAAATTACCTGATTCATTTTTTTCGTGAATTCGTCGATTTTCAGCGGACGATTATCCAGCGCACTTGGCAGACGAAATCCGAAGTCAACAAGATTCTGTTTTCGCGAACGGTCGCCTTCGTACATTGCGCCAATCTGCGGAACCGAAACGTGGGCTTCGTCGATGATGCACAGAAAATCGTCAGGAAAATAATGCAGGAGCGTGGCAGGCGGTTCTCCGGGTTTTCGTCCTGAAATCGGCGCGGAATAATTTTCGATTCCGGAACAGTAGCCCATTTCCTTCATCATTTCCATGTCGTAAGTCGTGCGCGTTTTCAGTCGTTCGGCTTCCAGAATTTTTCCCGCGGAACGAAGTTCTTCCAGCCGCGCATCGAGTTCGTTCTGAATCCGTTCAGTCACCGCGGAAAGCTGTTCCTGCGGCACCACAAAATGTTTTGCAGGATAAAGAAAAAGTTCGTCCAGCGCTTCCACGGTTTCGCCCGAAATTACGCCGAATCGTTTTATTTTCGCCACTTCATCGAATTCCAGTTCGATTCTGTACGCTTCGTCCGTTTCCATGTACGGCGGAAAAATTTCGATTACGTCGCCGCGAATTCTGAAATTTCCGCGTTCAAGAATTGCATCGTTCCGCTGATACTGAATCGAAACAAGGGACGCAGCAAATTTATGCAAATCAAGAATTTCGCCTTTTTCCAGATGAAGCCGCATTTCCTTGTAAAGTTCAGGCAGACCAAGACCGTAAATGCAGCTCACCGTCGCCACCACGATTACGTCACGCCGTTCCATGAGTGCATAAGTTGCCGCCAGCCGGAGTTTGTCGATTTCCTTATTCACCGCCGCATCTTTTTCGATGTACAAATCCCGCGCAGGAACATAAGCTTCGGGCTGATAATAATCGTAGTACGAAACGAAATATTCCACCGCGTTGTCCGGAAAAAAAGTTTTAAATTCGCGGAAAAGCTGCGCCGAAAGAGTTTTGTTGTGGCTGATGACGAGCGTGGGCCGCTGAACTTTTTCAATGATTTTTGCCATGGTAAAAGTTTTGCCGCTTCCCGTTACGCCTTTCAGCGTCTGATATTTGTCGCCGCGAAAAAATCCTTCCGCAAGTTTTTCGATTGCCTGAGGCTGGTCACCCGACGGTTCAAATTCCGAAACAACATGAAATTTTCTCATTCCGATTTTCCGCTTTTATTTTTTATTTTTTCCGATCCGATTTTTTTCC
>CAZACA010000160.1:0-1820 GCA_964483515.1 uncultured Treponema sp. | reverse complement strand
TTTTTCCGCGTACAAAAAAAATTAAATCGTGGAATCCGACGACGCTTCCAGAATCACTTTCAGCTTTTCGTATTTTTTGTTCCGGAAAACAGTTACAGTCACCTGGTCGCCCGGCAATTTGTCTTCCAGCGCGCTGTAGTAATCGGCAAGTTTTGAAACCTGAATGTCGTCAATGGCAGTGATGATGTCGCCGCCCAGATAAAAAGTCTGTCCGCGGAACTGAACCGGAATGTTTCCGCCTTTAAATCCTGCTTCGTCCGCACGACTTCCTTTCTGCACGCGATCAACGATCATGCCCGTGGAAATTTCGTACTTGGCATAAGACGCAATCCGCGAAGTATTCTGCACCAGCGAAATTTTCAATTTTCCGCGATTCACTTTTCCGTATTTAATCAAATCGCTCACAACCCTGCGCGCCGTCGTTGCAGGAATGGCAAAACCTACTCCGCTGGATGAACCGCTTGACGAATAAATCATCGTGTTGATTCCGATCATTTTTCCCTGCGTGTCCAGAAGCGGTCCGCCTGAATTTCCCGGATTGATTGCCGCATCAGTCTGAATCATGTTGCGGATTATTACCGTGCGCGATTCCTGAATCGGTCTGCCCAGTCCCGAAATTATTCCCGTCGTAAGCGTCCGTTCCAGTGCAAAGGGATTTCCGATGGCAATGACTTTTTGTCCCACTTTTAAATTTTCAGAATCGCCGAACGAAATGGTTTTTAATTCCGTGTTTTTGTCCGGCTCGAATTTTAAAACTGCAATGTCGCTTTCCGTGTCCTGCCCCACAACTTTTCCTTCGTAGGAAGAACCGTCCGCCAGCGAAATTGTAATCACCGACGCTTTTTCGATTACGTGGCAATTCGTCACGACGTATCCGCGGCTGTCGATTATGGAACCTGAACCGGAACCGCTTTCAGTTACGACCGGCTCGTAAAACCAGTTGTAGCCCATGACCTGAGTCGTAATGTTCACGACGGTTTCGTTGCATTTTTCGTAAACCGAAATATTCTGAATTTCGTCCTGCGTGTATGTGCCGCCGCTCAAATCGTTTGCAACCTGCACGGAAGGAATTTCGTTTTTTGTTTCGATGGAAAATCCGCCGTCAGTTAAATCCGCAGATTTTTTTTGACGCGCTGAAAAAAAAGCAAAGCACAAAATCGTAACAAAAACAGCCGCCGCAAAAGCCGACCCCAACGAATAAAGCACGGTTTGTTTTTTGGAATAAAGTTTCATGAAAAAAAATATAATCACATTCACATTTAAATTCAACGATTGCCGAATTCCGTTTTCTGCGGATTTTTTTTGCACGCAGAATTTTTTTTCCGCCGATTCGTCCGTTCTTTTTTTGCACACAATTTTTTTTCGCCGATTCGTTCGTCATTTTTTTGCACACAATTTTTTTCGCTGAATTCGTCCGTTCATTTTTTCGCACGCAATTTTTTTTCCGCTGATTCGTTCGTTCTTTTTTTTGCGCACAAATTTTTTCCGCGTATTCATCCGTTCTCTTTTTGCACACAAATTTTTTCCGCAGAATTCTTTCGTCCTTTTTTTGCACAGATTTTTTTTCGCGGAATTCAGCCGTCCTTTTTTTTGCACAGAATTTTTTTCGCTGAATTCGGTCGTCTTTTTTTGCACACAATTTTTTTCCGCGGAATTCATTCGTTCATTTTTTTGCACAGATTTTTTTTCGCGAATTCGTTTCGTTTTTTTTTGCGCACAATTTTTTTTCCGCGGATTCTTTCGTTCATTTTTTTACACAAAATTTTTTTCGCGGAATTCATCCGTCCTTTTTTTTGCACGCAGAATTTTTTTTCCGCCGA
>CAZACA010000159.1:0-4434 GCA_964483515.1 uncultured Treponema sp. | reverse complement strand
TCGGAGCGCATCGGCGGTGCCGACAAGAAGACCGCTGTATGGACAGCGCTTTACATCAAAAAAATCGCGGACGCTTGTACTTTGAAAGCATCGGACTTTCCCTGCAAAATTTTGAAATTTCTTCCGCGCGAATTTCTTCACCGGATTTTGGAACGATGTAAACTGCAACGGATTCTCCGCGGATTTTGTCCGGCACTGAAACGGCTGCACAGTCGCTGATTTTTTCGTGAGCGGAAATTACGCTTTCGATTTGCGACGGATAAATATTTTCGCCCGAAACGACCATCATGTCGTCTTTGCGTCCTTTAATCGTTATGATTTTGTTTTCGTCCCAGGTTGCAGCGTCGCCAGTGTAAATCCATCCGTCGTAAAATTTTTGCGCGGAATTTTTTTCATCGTCAAAATATGCGTAACTCGATTTTGGACTTTTTACGATTACTTCGCCCTGAGTGATTCCGTCGCATGGAATGGTTTCGCTGCATTCCGCTTTTTTTTCGTCGTAAATTTTTACCAGACGGATTTCGTCATCCAGACAACTTGCGCCTGCACTTCCTGCGTTCACGGGCAAATCGTCCGGCGTTAAAATCGAATTCCAGAAACTTTCCGTGGTTCCGTAACCGTTAAAAATATTCGGCGTCAGATGCTTCATGTACTCAATGCAATCGTCTTTGAAAAGCGGCGAACCCATGGTAATCAGTCCGCGAAGTGACGAAAGGTCAAACGAATTTTTCTGCTGCATTTTTGAAAGAATGTTCAGGTTGGACGGCGAACCGATTAAATACGTCACACCGAATTTTTCCACGAATGAAAGTGCGTTCCGCGGCTGAAATTTGCGCATTATGCAGACCGCTCCGCCAGCATAAAAAATCGGCGCAACTCCGGCAGCGTGGCATCCTCCGCGATGAAACCAGGGCGTCATGTTCAGCGTAACGTCGCGAAAATTCAGCGCGCAATGCATGATTACGTCGTGGCAGGTTAAAACTTCGTTTACGTCGTTCACGGGCACGCATTTGGGAAGCGATGTGGTTCCGCTCGTGCAAAGCCGCAAAACTTCGTCGTAAATGTGCGGACGAAATTCAGCAGAAAAATTTTTTGAATTTTTTCCGCGCACAAAATCTTCGTACAGAATGTGATTTTCAGGCAGCGGAGAATTTTCCAGATTGTCGGCGAGCACAAAAAGTTCAGGCGAAAAACTGCATCCGGTTTGCGACGATTCCACGGAAGATTTTGCATCGGCAGAATAAAAAACGATTTTCGGTTTGTTGTGCTTTATGAGATGCGCCATTTCGCCGGAAGCCAGATTGAAATTTGCCGCCAGAAGAATTGCACCGGTTTTCCGCGCGCCCACGTATGCAAAAACGAATTCAGGACAATTTCTGAGCGCGACCATAATCACGTCATTTTTTTTCACGCCGAATTCTTTGAGCGCGTTTGCAAGACGATTCGATTCCTGATCGACTTCAGCGTACGTCCAGATTTTTTTTTGCTCCGGATCGATTATCGCCGGCCGGTTTTTGTGCTTTGAAACGTTCCGCAGAAATCCGTTCAGCCAGGTGAAATCGTGCTCGAATGAATCGATGAACATTTTGTCGTTGTAAGTTCTCATTTTTTTTCCGCGAAATTTGCGCCGATGGAATTCATGGTTTCAAAAAAATTCGGAAAGCTCACGGAACAGCATTCGGCATCGTTTACCAGAACTTCCGCGCCGTTTTTCAGTCCGAGCCCCAGACACGCAAAACTCATGGCAACCCGATGATCCAGAAAACTTTCCACAGTTCCGCCGTGAAGTGCAAATTCAGGATTTTCGCTTCCGTCTTTTAAAACCGGTGAATGTCCGAAAATCGTCAGGCTGTCTTCGCCTTCCTGAATTTCTGCGCCGAGTTTTTCAAGTTCAGATTTTAAAACTGAAATCCGGTCGGTTTCTTTTTTTCTGCATACGCCGATGTCTTCGATGACGATTTTTCCTTCGGTGAAACAGGCCGCCACTGCCAGAGCGCAGACTGCATCAGGGTAGCCCGAAAGATTTACGTGAAGTTCCCCCAGCGAAAAATTTTCCGTGGAAAGCCGTCCGATTCCGTCACGGGATTTTTTTCCGCCGCGAACAATCAGCGAAGAATTTTTTTCGTCAAGCTGAATGTCTGCGCCCAGATTTTTCAGCACTTCAACGATGGCTTCGTCGCCCTGAGTTCCGCTTGTGTCCACGTTTAAAATTTCGATTTCGCTGTCGGTTAAAATTGCCGCAATCATCGGAAACGCCACCGCCTCCCAGTCGCTGGGAATGGTTTTGTCGAACGCGTCGATTTTTTTTCCGCCGAAAACCTGAATCCGTTTGAAGTCGTCAGAAATTTCAGAATGAACGCCCAGACTTTCGAGCCATTTTTTTGTCATGGTCAGGTACGGAGTTTCTTTCGGATTTGAAAGCTGCATTTTTAAAACGCCGTCCATCCGCGTGGCAGCCATCATCAGCCCTGAAATGTACTGGCTTAATTCGCCGCCTGTCTGCAAAATTTTTTCCGTGGAAATTGCGCCTTTAATCAGCATGGGACAGGATTCGCCGCCCGGAATTGAAGTGCAGCAGGTTGCGCCAAGCTGATTCAGCGCATCGACTACGTGAGTGACGGGACGTTTGCGGATGCTTTCGTCGCCGGTGAAAATGCTCCATCCGCGGAAAGTCGAAGCAACGGGCGAAAGAAAATAAAGCAGCGAACCGGAATTTCCCACGTTCACGACATCGGAAGGAAGATGAATTTTTTCGCCTGCACCTTCCACAGTCCAGGTTTGACCGACGTCGCGGGAATTTTCGTCCAGAAGAATTTTCGCACCCAGAAGCGGAACGGCTCTGCTTGTACTCAGGCAGTCGGCACTGGGCAGCGGATTTTTTATGCGTGAAGTTCCGCGGGCAAGAGTCGCCAGAAGAAGCGCACGAATGGTATGGGATTTTGAGCCGGGCACCTGAATGCTTCCGGAAAGAACGGTTTGTTTGGCAGAAATTTTCATGGCGGAAGTCTATCACACCGAATGAAAAATGTAAAAATAAAATTCGTTTATTTTGCGCGCGGAAATTTTTGTGCAAAAAAAATCCCCCGAAAAATTCGGAGGAAATTCCGCGGAAAATTCATTCGCCGGAAAATCGAATTTTTTGCCAGCGCGAATCGTATTTTGCAAGGTCTTCGCCCACGTCCATTTTCAGTTCGCATTTGTCCAGAAGTTCCGCGGGATACATGGGCTTTTTTTTCGTGTACTTTGCGGCTTCAGTGTTGATGTACGACGGAAATTTCAGTGCATCGCAAAATTCAGCGTAGATTTCAGGACGATGACTGAAGTCGATGAATTTCATGGCGAGGTCGTAATGTTTTGCATCTTTTAAAATTACCATGGAATCGAGGTACGCGGCTGAACCTTCATCGGGCACAAAAAAATCGATGGTTTCGTCCTGCTTTTCTTCGGGCACTTCGGCAAAAACGATTTCCGCATAACCGTCGCAAACCCAGAAATCGCCGGACGCAAAAGATTTTCCGTAGCCTTCCGCATCGAACTTGATTAAATTCGGCCGCCACTTTTCGATGATTAAATCGGTTGCCTGCTGCAATTCGTTTTCGTCCGTGGTGTTCAGCGAGTAACCCAGATGACGCAACGCACTTCCCATGGTAACGCGCATATCGTCCATCATGGTCATGTGTCCCTTTAAATCTTCGCGGGAAAAAATATCGTAGGAGCGAACGTAATTTTTTACTTTTGTTTTGTTCACGGAAATTCCTGAAGCCGCCATGCAGTACGGAACGCTCCATGTCATTTCGGGATCGTAATCTTTTGCTTTTTTCAGCGCATCGGGATTTATGTATTTTGAATTCGGAAATTGCGTGTGATCGATTTTCTGCACCATTCCCTGACGAATCATAATCGAAGTGTAATCCTGCGACGGAATCGTCAAGTCGTAGCCTTTTGCACCGGCGCGAAGTTTTGCGTACATCATTTCGTTGGAATCAAAATAATCGCATTTTACCTTGCAGTTGTATTCTCTGGCGAATTTTTCCAGCACGGATTCGGGAGTGTAGTAACTCCAGTTGTAAAGGTTGAACGTTTCTTTTTTTTCTTTTGAACATGAAACCAGAATCAGCGAGAAAACGCTAAAAATAGCGACATTGAATTTTTTCATTTCAACATCCTTTGGACAGGCTTTTGTTAAGTAAAAAAATCTGTCCGTTAAAAAAGTAGAATTAGAATTTCGTGCGAAACTCCCCATCGCAAAATGGAAACGCAAGTCTACAAAAAAATCCGCCTTTGTGGAATAAGCCCCAAAAAAATTTTGTGCAAAAAAAGGACGGATGAATTTGCGAAAAAAAATTCTGTGCAAAAAAATGAACGAATGAATTACGCGAAAAAAAATTGTGTGCAAAAAAAGAAGACAAAAATAAAAGAAAAAAAATATGTGAA
>CAZACA010000158.1:0-4452 GCA_964483515.1 uncultured Treponema sp. | reverse complement strand
TTTTTTCGCTGAAATTCTGCGACAAATTTGCGTGCTTTTTTTTCTCGCTGAAATTCCGCGGACGAATTTTCGTGCGTTTTTTTCTCGCTGAAATTTTTTTTGATGAATTTTTGGATTCGGTTGTGATGAAAAAAATTTTAAAAGAAAATATAATTCGTAAAAATTTTCTAAAGGAGAAGCGAATGAAAGAAACAAGAGTTTTAATTTTTTCCGTGACGATTTTGATTTCATCGGTGATTTTGGCAGGAGGACTTTCGCGAATTGCAAAAAGCGACAGAACCGTTACGGTGCGCGGACTTTGCGAAAAAGAAGTGGACGCTGACATGGCAACGTGGCCGCTCACGTTTACTCTGGGCGGAAACCGTCTTCAGGATTTGCAGAACGACATCGTTGAAAAAACGCAGATCGTAAAAAATTTCCTTTCGCAGTACAACATCACGCCGGACGATTTTACCGTTCAGCCGCCGAGCATCACCGACAATTCCGTGAATCCGTACATGAATCAGAATCTGTCGCGCTACACTTATCTTGCAAAAACCGTCGTCCTTGTACGCTCGCAAAAAATCGCCGAAGTAAAATCAGCGCAATCGAATTCCATGGAACTCATGGGAAAAGGAATCGCAGTTTCAAACGAATACGGCAGCAGGATTTCTTTCGAGTTCACCGGGCTGAATCAAATCAAGCCGGAAATGATTGCCGACGCCACAAAAAATGCACGGACCGCCGCGGAACAGTTCGCTCATGATTCAGGAAGCAGGGTGGGCAAAATAAAAAAAGCAACGCAGGGACTTTTCAGCATCGAAGACACCGCCGAAGATTTGCCCGAAAAGAAAACCGTCCGCGTCGTTACCACCGTGGAATATCTGCTGAAATAATTTCGCGAAAATTTATCGTCCGTTGTCGCGGAATTTTCCTTCCACGTAATCAGCGTCTTTTGCACGGACAAGCGCACCTTCAGGAATTTTTTGCGTTGTGTAAAAGACGCACGGATGACCATTGCAAACCCAGTCGTACAATTCGCCGTTCTGCGGATTCACCAGAACAAAATCTTCGTCCCACTGAATTTTCTGCGACACGATTTCCGGTGCGACAATTTCCAGTTCGCTTTTTTTTGAAATTAAATTCAGCGCGTTGAACCGGTACATTTTTCCCTGCGGAATTTCTTTTGCCACGGAATGAATATGCCGAGGATTTTTTTCGTTCCGCGAGTCGAATGCTTTTTTCGCCTGGTCGCAAAGGGACGCGTATTTTTCTTCACGCAATTTTTTTGTTTCCGCCGCCGCACGCAAAACCGCCGCCGTTTCTTCCGCCGAAAGTTCTTCACCGAATTCCGCCGCCAGATCAAACGGACTGTCGCTTGCACCGCTCACCGCCACATCCGCTTCAGATTTATCGAAATAAAATCCCGTGCCAAACGGACGATGACTCACTTTGTAAAGTTCCTGCACGAACGGTTCAGATTTTTCACGCGGAATTTTTCCGTCGAGTTCGTCCAGCGCTTTCCGGTATGAACGCGTAATCAGCGCAACGTAATAAACGCTTTTCATGCGCCCTTCGATTTTCAGCGAATCCACGCCCGCTTTTTTAAATTCCGCCAGCCGGTCAATCATGCACAAATCTTTTGACGAAAGAACCGCCGTAAAATTTTCGCCTTCGTAAACCGGAAAAAATTCGTCGCTCCGTTTTTTTTCACGCAAAACAAGATTTCCGCTTTGTGCCGCCGACTTTGCATCGCTTCCGATTTTTGCAAGAACGTCGTAATCCCATCGGCAGGTGTGGCTGCAAAATCCTTCCTGTGCACTTCGTCCGTTCAGGTACGCGCTCATTAAACATCGGCCCGAATACGCAATGCACATGGCACCGTGAACGAAGCATTCGATTTCCATCTGCGGAACTGCGGATTTTATTTCGGCGATTTCCTTTAACGATGCTTCGCGACCCATGACCACGCGGCTGAATCCCATGGACCCGTACATTTTGACGGCTTCACGATTCATGCAGCTGGCCTGTGTGGAAAGATGCAGTGCAGCGTGCGGAAATTCTTTTTGCAGAATCGGAACGACGCCCAGATCCTGAACGATAAATGCATCGATGGGATAATTTTTAAAATACGGAATGTCGGAAATGAAGCGGTCGATTTCGTCGTTGTGAAATGCAATGTTCAGCGCGCAATGAAGTTTTTTCTGCGGAAATTTTTTTTTCAGCGCCACGACTTTTTTGTATTCGTCTTCGTAAAAATTGTCAGCCTTTACCCTGAGCGAAAAATTTTTCAAACCGATGTACGCAGCGTCTGCACCGTAAATGTATGCGTATTTTAATTTTTCCACGTTGCCCGCCGGCGAAAGAAGTTCCATTTTTTTTCCTTACGATTTTTTTCGATAAATTTTTCTGCTGAATTTTCTGCGCGGAAATTTTTATTTTTTCAGTCCACGATGATGTTGTTTTCGCGCAAAAGATGTTCGCGTTCTTTTTTTTCTTTTTCAGTCAGACCGTTCCGCTGATTCACGAAATTTCCCACGCGCTCCACGGCGAAATGCGATTCGGTTAAAAATTCGTCAGCCATCTGAAACATGTACATCATGTCGTCCACGGCGTCCAGCGTAAATTTTATGCGGCACGAATTCAGCAGATCGCAAAATCGTTGTGCCTGCTGAAAAAGAATTTCTTTTTTTCCGCACTGAATGTAAACTTCGGGAAAATTTTCAAATTCCTTCTGAGTTGCCTGAAGGGGAGACACAAAAAGATTCGACAGGTTCGACGAATACGTGTAAAGTTCCGCGGCGCATTTTAAATCTTCCGACGACAGAATTTCGTCCTTCGCTTTTTTTGACGGAAACGCAGACGTATCAAACGAAAGGTCGAGCCATGGCGAAAAGAGAATCAGCTTTGACACGATTTTTTTTCGCTCACCCACGCGGAACAAAAGTCCTGCAGCAATGCTTGCACCGCTTCCGTCCGCAGCAAAAATTATTTCGTTTTTGTTTTCGGAAATTTCGTCTTCGTTGTGCAGAAAATCGAAAATCACTTCCAGATCTTCAAGGGACGCAGGATACGGATACGACGGAGCCAGACGAAATTCGGGAACGATTACTTTTGATGAAGTGGCAGTCGCCAGCACGGAACAAAAACTTCGCCAGCTGTCACGGGAGCCGCCCACGAAAGATCCGCCGTGAATGTAAACGGTTACGCGATTTGACGCAAAAACTTCGGGAACGAGAATGTCGCATTTTACGCTGCCGATTTTTTTTTCGATGAGTTCTACGCGGTTTGGAAGGAAATCGGATTTAAATTTTTTTTCAAGTTTTGTTCTGAAAGTTTCAATATCATTTTTGGGCGACAGCACGAGAGTTTTGATTTTTTTCAGCGCCGCTTTTCTGTCCACACGAATTTCCATGGAGCGCATTGTAGCAAATAAATTTTTTTTTTGCTATAATCCCGCCCATGCCAATAAAAATCGATTCGGATCTTCCGGCAAGATCTACGCTCGAAAATGAAAACATCTTCGTAATGACGCAGGAGCGTGCAGCAACTCAGGACATCCGTCCGCTGAAAATTGCAATCGTAAATTTAATGCCCACAAAGGAAGTGACTGAAACGCAACTGCTCAGACTGCTTTCAAATACGCCGCTTCAAATCGATATTTTTCTGGTACAGATGGAAAGCCACATTTCAAAAACCACGGACAAAATTCATCTGGAAAAATTTTACGTTTCGTCGGAAGAAATTTTCAAGCACAAATTCGACGGCATGATAATCACGGGCGCACCGGTGGAACAGATTCCGTTTGAGCAGGTGGACTACTGGAACGAACTTTGCCGGATCATGGACTACGCGAAAAAAAATGTTTTCTGCACGCTGTACATTTGCTGGGGCGCCATGGCAGGACTTTATCATCTTTACGGAATCGAAAAACACATCGTGGAAAAAAAATTTTCAGGCGTGTACTATTCAAAATTGCTCGATTCCCGTGAACCGCTCATGCGTGGATTTGACGATTATTTTCCGGTTCCCACTTCGCGCTACACGAAAATTCTTACGGAAGACGTTTGCAGAAATTCCGCGCTGGAACTTCTGGCGTATTCAGAAAACACCGGCGTAACCATTGCAAAATCGAAAGACAACCGGAGCATTTTCATGACGGGACATCTGGAGTACGATCCCGACACGCTTTTAAAGGAATATCAGCGCGACACGGAAAAAGGAATTCATCCCGAAAAGCCGGTAAATTATTTCACCGACGACGACGAAACCAAACCGGTTTTTTCCAGATGGCGAAGCACGGCTCATCTTTTTTATTCCAACTGGCTGAATTATTACGTCTATCAGGAAACGCCCTACCGTCTGTAATTTTTAAATTTTGCCCGCGGAACACAATGCATTTTTTGCAGAAAAAATTCAGCAACGAATTTGCAGAACAAAAATCTCGCGCGCGGAACTCAATGCTTTTTTGCG
>CAZACA010000157.1:0-4483 GCA_964483515.1 uncultured Treponema sp. | reverse complement strand
GTTTCGTCGGGCGCATTCAACATTATTTTTATGGCTGCAACGGCGTGCTCAACTTTTTTTTGTGCGCGGAAGGCAGAAAAAATCAACGCGGAATTCAGGCAGAAAAAATCGTCAGGCGAATTTTCCAGAGACTACCTGAAAATTCAAAAGGCGGCTTCCACACGCAGAAAACGCGCAGTTTTAATTTTCGTCGTGTCGCTGAATTTCGGCATTCTGTTTTTTTTAAAATACTGGAACACGATTGCTGAATTTTTTTCCGCGGAATTTTTGAAAATCGGCTCAAACCGGACGCTTCTCCTTCCGCTGGGAATTTCGTTTTACACGTTCCAGAGTTTTTCGTATTTTATGGACGTTTACAACGAAAAATTTGAAAGCGAAAAAAATTTCTTTAAATATTTTTTATTCGTGTCGTTTTTTCCGCAGCTCGTCATGGGGCCAATCAACCGGTTCGACAAAATCGGTCACGCACTTTCCGCTGAAAGAAAATTCGACTTTGAAAATTTCAAGCGCGGAATTCTTCTGATTCTGTTCGGTGCCATGAAAAAATATTGCATTGCCGACATGCTTGTCCTGCGGATTTCGTCGGTGCTGGACAACGGCTACGAGCGCATTCCGGGCGTTTTTATTGCCATGGCGATTCTTGCGTATTCTGTCTATCAGTACGCGGATTTTTCGGGCGGAATCGATATGGTACGCGGATTTGCAGAACTTTTCGGAATCGAAATGCAGGAAAATTTCCGTCAGCCGTATTTTTCGGTGAGTCTCGCGGATTTCTGGCGCCGGTGGCACATCAGTCTGGGTCTGTGGATGAAAGATTACGTTTTTTATCCCCTCGCCTTTACGAAAAAAATGCAGTCGCTTACGAAATTCTGTCAGAAAAAAATGGGAAAACATTTTGCACGAACGGTTCCCGCGGGAATTTCAAACATAATCGTTTTTCTTCTGGTGGGAATCTGGCACGGACCTGAAATGCATTTCGTTTTGTGGGGACTTTACAACGGAATCGTCATTGCAGTCAGCGACCTGGCGAAACCGGCTTTTGAAAAAATTTCTTCCGCGCTGAAAATAAAAACCGAATCGAAAGCGTTTTACTTTTTCAGAATCCTGCGCACTTTTTTAATCGTAAACATCGGCTGGTATTTCGACCGGATTTCCGACGTCCGCCTTTCCTTCGTTTATTTAAAAAATACTTTCACGCATTTTTACGCAAAAGGAATTTTTAAAGCCGATTATTTAAAGTCGATTTTCGGAAGTTTCCGCAATGCCGATTCAGAACTGGTTTTGATTTTCGTTGCCGGCGCAATCGTCTTTGCGTGCAGTCTGCTGAAAGAGCGGAAAATCGATTTGTACGAATCAATTCAGAAAAAAAACATTGCGTTCAGGTGGATTTCCTACTACGTGCCCATGATTCTGGTGATTCTTTCGTTTTCCTTCGCGCCCGACAATCCTGTTTTTATGTATGCGCAGTACTGACGGACGCAAAAAAAATCAGCGGGCAAACAGCTTGCACCGTGAATATTCGATTTTGTACGACGGATTTGCCTGCAAAATCAAATCGGTGAGGACTTTTCTGTCATCGGGCAGATGATACGTGCAGATTGAAAGTTTGGGCTTAAGCGTTTTCAGCGTATTCTGCGCGCCTTTCAGAAGATAACGTTCCGCGCCCTCAATGTCCGCCTTGATGAAATCGATTTTTGCAAGCGAATTTTTTTCCGCGTATTCGTCAAGGGAAATTGTGCTGATTTTTTCTTTCCGGCAATCGTCCCGACGTTTCAGGACAAAACTTGATGCGCCCACGTTTACATCGTCCACGGAAATTTCCAGTTCTTTCGATTCGTCCGATAACGCCAGCTGATTCAAAATGACTTTGTCAGAAATTCCGTTCAGCGCAATGTTTTCCTTCAGGATTTTTATTACGGAACTGACCGGCTCAAACGCATGAACCGTAGCACCGCGGTAAGAAGCAGCAAACGCCGTAAAAATTCCCACGTTCGCCCCTGCATCGATTACTACGTCGCCTTTTTCAACTTTCATTTCGTCAGTTTCGTAGGGACCTTCGCCGCCAGTAAAAATTTTGAAGCCATTCGGAACGATGTACGGAAAAATCAAATCTTTTAATTCAATGCTGATGGCGCATGACCAGTGGCTGCCGGTCAATTTAATTATTTTAAAGTCGAAATTCTTTCCGTCAAAACAATGTGAACGAACGAATTCTTCAAAATTTTCTTCGTTAAAAAAAATATTTTTACCAGATTTTGTATTTCGCCAGCCTTTAAAAAATCCTTCGTGGCAGAATTTATAAAACGGCTCAAATTCCGTGCCGATTAAAGGTTTTGTGTTCCTGAGAAGCTCAAATGCCCCCCACCCCCCGGTAGTCTTGCTGCAACACTGCTTAAAATTGACATGATTTCCTCCTTGTGTCAATAAAATTTTCGCCACTCTAGCACAAATCCGCGCACAAAACAACCCTTATCGTTTCACCGCGCACTCAAAAACCGCTTCTTCGCTTTCCGCCGTCACCGTGCACTTCACCGAAACCAGGTCATAATCTGAAAAAACAGCCGTTACTTTTTCCGCGGAACCGGGCACGAACGTAAAATCAACCGTTTTTTTATCCGAAACTGCGCCGTCCGAATCCACGCACAAAAATTCCACGCGCATTTCCACGGAATTTTTTGATTTTTCATCGGAATTTTTGAATTCCAGCGCGCAATAAACTTTTCCGTCGAATGCAAATGCTTTCAGCGCCCCCGAAATTCCTGCAACGGAATTTTTTTCCGCACCGCCTTTCAGCACGCCAAGAACAAAAATCAGCGCCGCGCACATTATCATCGTAAAAAAAGTGATTTTGTTGCCTTTGTTCGCGAAAAGAACTTTAAAAAGCCCTTTTTTTGGTGCAGTCCGCCCCGTCGCCAGGTCGCTGTAAACGCTCTGTTCGTGCCGCCTGAATGAGCCTTTCTGATAGTGAAAAACCATGTCGTTTTCGCCGTCTTTCGTTTCCGTGGATTCGTCAAATTCGTTCATTTTAATTTTTGATTACCGCCTGAATCAGCGAATCAATCCGCCACCAGCAGACAGTCGCCTTTTCTTTTTGAACCATAACAGCCGAAATAATTCCTTCGCGGCTCAACGAAAAATTGTAATAAAGCAGGTTTTCGCGTTCCACGGGAATTCTTCGCCGCAAAATCCGCTGACCGTCCGAAAGAACCATCTGCAATCCGAATCCTTCTTCGGTGGAAACGATGAAAAAAAGCCATCCTGAATCAGTTACGCCCAGAAAATCGTAGGGAATTTCAAATTTTTCCTTTGCGAACCCTTCGGACTGATTTTTTTCGTAAGGCGGAATGGTCACGGGAAAATCGTAAGTGTTTTTTTCCACGTCAAACGGATGAATCAGCGTAGTCAGATATTCGATTCCGGACTGAACGCGGCTGGATTCGTCAATGTAACTCGTAAAATAATCGACTTTTAAATAAAGTTTCCGTTCGTTGTAGTCCGGCACGATATTTTCCAGTGAAAAAAAAGTTTCGCCTTTTTCTTCGGCAAAAGGATTCGGAATATTTTTGTTTTCGATGGGAATGGAATAAAGCAGAAATCCGTCAGTTGAAAACCAGTAAACCACCGAGCCCCCCGAATTTCCGCAGAGAACCACCAGTTCGTTACGGTTTGTGGTAAAAATATTTTTTACGAACGGAAAAGGAGTTCCGCCCGGCCCCTGCTGCCCGATATAATTCATGTATTTTTTCTGGTCATCGAACCGCACCACAATCTGCGAAAGAATCTGATTCGTTTTCGGGTCGATTTCCTGCCGTTCCAGGGGAATTTTGTCCACCACGTACAGAAATTTCCGCGAATCCACCGAAATCGCCGACGGGTCGTTGAAAGCGTATGCTGCTGCGGCTTTTGTGGAAGAAGACGGCGCGGATAAATCGTAAAATGACGGCCGCGGATTCAGTTCGTCGTTAAAATAAAGCGCAAGAAGGTCGCCGTAACTGTTCATTTCCATGACTTTTTTCGATTCGCCGTTCAGAATGTAAAAAAATCCGTCCTTCATGGCAAGGGAAATGTTCACCTCCCCCGCACCGGAAAGATTCGCCACGTTAAGTTCGTTTTCAAAATTTCCGTAATTCAGGTCAAAAAGCGTTTCCTTTTCCACCGACGAAACGATTTTGCTTTTTTTGCAGCCGAAAAAAAACGGAACGGAAAAAATGCAGAGCGCACACAAAAATTTCATGGGCACAAGATAAATCATTTTTCCGTTTTTCAAAAGGGGTTACGCGAATTTTCCGCAGCACAAAAAAACGCTGAAAAAATCCCGCGGAAAACACTTCACATAATTTTTTCTTTGTGCTAAACTCGCGCACATCATCGGGCTATAGCGCAGCTGGTTAGCGTGCTTGTCTGGGGGGCAAGAGGTCACCGATTCGATTTCGGTTAGCCCGACAAAAGGATTCCTGTGAAAATTCGCGGGAGTCCTTTTTTT
>CAZACA010000156.1:0-4518 GCA_964483515.1 uncultured Treponema sp. | reverse complement strand
CCGGCGGAAATTCGGGCTCTTCATTTAAGGGCGCATCTTCTGCTGACGACGTGGAATACGAAGTTAAAAACTAAACAAAAAAAGCCGGCGGAAAAAAATCGTTCTGCCGGTTTTTTACTTGAATAAAAAAATCGGGAAAATCAGATGTCAACGAAGCGCGATTATTACGAAGTTTTGGGAGTGGAAAAAAACGCCGACAAAGACGCCATAAAAAAAGCGTACAGAAAACTGGCGGTGCAGTATCATCCGGACAGAAATCCGGGCGACAAACAGGCGGAAGAAAAATTCAAGGAAGCCACGGAAGCCTACGAAGTTTTAAGCGACGACCAGAAACGTCCACTTTACGACCAGTACGGATTTGCGGGTCTGGAAGGAATGGGCGCAGGCGGTTCAGGCGGATACAGTCACGCGTTCCACGACTTCAGCGATTTGTTCGGCGGTTCAGGATTCGGCGATATTTTTGAAAATCTTTTCGGCGGCGGCGGATTCGGTTTCGGCGGATCTTCTTCGCGAAAAAGCAGCAACGACGGCGCGAGTCTGCGTTACGACCTGCACGTGGATTTTAAGGAAGCGGTTTACGGATGCAAAAAAGAAATTTCGTTCAAGCGGGATGAACAATGTCCTGAATGCCACGGAAGCGGAGGTGCAGCCGGTTCATCGCTGAAAACCTGCGCAAGATGTCAGGGCCGCGGAGTAGTGGGACGAAATTCCGGATTCTTTGTAGTTCAGCAGACCTGTCCCGACTGCCACGGAAAAGGAACGACCATCGACAAACCGTGCGCTTCATGTCGCGGAACCGGCGTCTTTTCAAAACCCACCACCGTCAGCGTAAAAATTCCTGCCGGCGTTGACAACGGACGAAGGCTTGTAATCCACGGAATGGGCAACGCAGGAACAAGCGGCGGCGCAACCGGCGATCTGATAATTTCAGTGAACGTCCGCTCCGACAGATATTTTGAACGCGACGAACACGATTTGTATTGTGCAGTTCCGATTTCAGTTTCGCAGGCGATTCTGGGTGCATCCATCGAAATAAAAAATCTCGACGGAAAAGTCATCGCCATAAAAATTCCCGCAGGAATTCAGAACGAAAAATTTTTGCGGATTCGCGATGAAGGCGTTCCCTACGAAGGCTCGTCGAAAAAAGGCGATTTGTACGTGAAAATCATCGTGCAGATTCCGTCCAGACTTTCGCGCCAGCAGCTTGCAGCCATGGAAGAGTTCGCGAAGGTCGAAAAGCCCACGACTGCTCCTGAACTTTTGTCCCGCGAATCGTTGTCGTAAATTTTTTCCGCAGTCACCAGTTTTCGTAGCGGCGGTTTTTGTTCAGCGCGGCGATTTCGTCCATTTCGTCCCGGCTCAGTTCAAAATCCCAGATGCGGAAATTTTCTGCAATGTGATTTTTATCCGACGAACCGGGAACAGCCACAAAGCCCGACTGAAAATGGTAGCGCAGGATTATTTGTGCCGGAGATTTTTGCTTTCGTTCCGCAATTTTTTTTATGACGGGATTCGCGAAATTTTCCGCCGTGTGTCCGCGTCCGCCAAAAGGATAATAGGATTCCACCACCATGCCGTAGTTTTCCGCGAAATCCTGAAGTTCCTTCTGCTGAAAAAAAATGTGATTTTCGTTTTGCAGCACCGAAGGCTTCACCGAAAAATTTTTCAGAAAAAATTCCACGCTTTCTTTCGTGTAAAAATTGCTGATTCCGATTGAACGGATTTTTTTTTGTGCAGCGGCTTTTTCCATGGCGCGATAAACTTTTTCGTCACCCGAACCATGCTGATGAAGCAGGCAGAGGTCGATGTAATCCACGCCCAGTTTTTTCAGCGAGTCGTCAATGTCCGCGGAAGGATTTTTGCTCCACGGAACAATTTTCGTCGTAATGAAAATTTCTTCACGCGTACAAATTTTTTCGCTGACGGCGCGTGCGATTCCTTTTCCCACTTCAGTTTCGTTTCCGTAATATTTCGCGGTGTCGATGAGGCGGAACCCGATTTTCAGCGATTCGTAAACTGCATCTTCGCAAGTTTTTCCCGTGAGCGTCCACGTGCCAAGCCCCAGAACCGGCATGAAAAATCCTGAATTAAGTTTTACCGACGGACACGTTTTTTCGTTAACCTGTGAAAATGCATGGTTTACGAAAATTGCGCCCAAAAACGCAACAAAAATTTTTTTCGCTGATTGCTTCATTCTGCCGTCACTCCGATTTTTTTGAGCCAGGTTTTTACGTCTGCTTTTTCTCCGTGAAACTGCGCGATTCCTTCCCGATGATTTGCGCCGTCCGTGTATTCTTCAATTTTTTTCAGCGTATTTTTTTCGCCGTTGCTCCAGGTGGTGCAAAACGGAATGACGGTTTTTCCGCGGAAATTTTTTCCTTCGATTTTTAAATAGCCTTCAACCGGCCGCGACAAATTTCCGCTCCAGACAGGGGATCCCACAAATATGGTATCGTAATTTTTTAAGTCGGGCACGGATTTCAGTTTGCGGTAAAAATTTTTTTCTGCGTCGGATTCTGCTTCTGCGCTGCAAACGGAAGACGAAGCGGAGTAGGGTTCTTCCAGCGTCAGGCGGAAAATTTCAGCGCCGGAATTTTTTGCAATTTCCTTTGCAAGGTTCGCGGTGGTTTCGCTGTGGCTGTAAAAAACTACGAGGGTGCGCGATGATTTTTTTAGCGATGCGGAAATTCGGTTCGGTGAGTTTTTTAATTTTTCAGTGCCGGTTTTTATCGATGCAATCTGAACGGATTTTGACGGTGCGATGTTTTTGTCCGCGAACACGACGGAAAGCGCGCGGTAGTCAAAGTTGTAATAAATTCCGCCGGCTTTTAAATTTGACGTGGAATTTTTTTCGTCTGCGTCCAGCGGAAACGAAGCGTAGTACTCGAATCCGCCGTATTTTTGAAATTCCAGATTTTCCGCGGGAAGACGATTCAAGAATTTTCGGGCTGCATCGTTTTCCAGAAGTTCCGCGCGAAAATTTTCTCCGCCCAGGTTTAAAACGATTTCACTGCAAAAACTTCCGCTGATAAAACCGATGGACAAAATTGCCATAAAAATATTTTTCATTTTTTCCTCCGTGAATAAAATTTTCTTAAATTTAGCGCAAAAAATCAAATATGGCAAAAACTTATTTTGCATGATAAATTATGCTTAAGGAGCATAAATTGGAAATTCGGGTTTTAAATTATTTTATTGCCGTGGCGGACGACGAAAATTTTTCCAAGGCGGCACAGTCCATTCACATTACGCAGCCCACTCTTTCGCGGCAAATTCAGGATTTGGAAGAGGAACTGGGGACGGTTCTTTTTGAGCGCTCACATCACAGCCGGAAACTGGTTTTAACTGCGGACGGAATCAGGTTTTACAATTACGCGCGGGAAATCGTTCAGCTTGCAGAAAAAGCAAAGGACGATTTTAAAAAATATCCCGAAGAAATTTCAGGGGAAATTTTTATCGGCGCAGGAGAAAGCGATTCGGTTCGGATTCTGGCGGAAGCAGCAAAAATCATCAGGGAAAAATTTCCGAAAATAAAAATCAGCATTTGCAGCGGAAATTCGTCGCTGGTTTCGGAATGGCTCGACAGGGGACTCTGCGATCTGGGGCTTTTCATCGGCGGCGAAAATACGCTCCGGTACGATTTTGTCCGCGTGAAAAAAAAGGACAGATGGGGACTTCTGGTTCGTAAGGGCAGTCCGCTTGCAGCAAAAAAAAATATCCGGCCCGCGGATTTGAAAAATGAACCGGTGATGATTTCTTCGCAGAACACGGCAAAAACCGAAATCGAAAACTGGATGGACGGCTGCAATTTTAAACTGAACGTTTCGGGCACGTACAACCTTTTGTACAACGCGGCGATTTTTGTGGAAGAAGGCGTCTGCTCGGCGATTTGCCTGGACAATCTTGCGGACACAAAACGAAGCGAATCTCCCCTCGCGTGGATTCCGTTGAAAGGCGCGGAGGAAATCGTTTCGTACATTGCGTGGAAAAAAAATTCCGTGCTTTCCGATGCAGCGAAAATTTTTCTGGATGAAATCTGCGCGGAAAAAAATCAGTTGATTTTGTAGAGCGCGAAATCGTCCACGGTGCCCCAGCTTTTTGCATTGCATTTTATCCGCACGCCGATTTTTAAATTTCCGTCGTCAACTTTAATTTCAGGAATCCGCGGATTTTTCCAGTCGATGTAAGTGGTGAGTTTGAACGGGTCGGTCTGTTCCGCGGAAGTCGTGCGCGCGTAAAGTTCAAACGATGCATTTTTGTCGAAGCCGCCGCCCTGAGAAAACGCCGTCAGAAAATACGTGCCTTTTTGCAAATCCGAAAATTCCTGCTCCACGGAAAATTCCATGTCGGAATCAGCGGAAAAAAAATGGAACGAAAAATCGCCTGAATGCGCGTCTTCAGGTTTTTCAAAAAAATCGGTGGGATCGGTTTTGCCCGCGAACGAAACTTTCCACATGGAGCGGTCGGAATTTTCAAAGCTGAAATTTTTCACCAGATTTTCCATGGAAGAAAAATCCG
>CAZACA010000155.1:0-4520 GCA_964483515.1 uncultured Treponema sp. | reverse complement strand
CTTCGTCACGATTTTTTTCGTAGCGGACGATTGCATCCTTCACCAGATTTTTTGAAACCGTGGGAAGCGGAGTTTTAAAATCGAACCAGTCGTTTACCCTGCGCGAAATTTTTTCTCCGTGCATCCAGGAATCAAGCGCCGCCGAAAGTCCCCTGCCGAATTTTTTTGATTTTTCTTCGCCGCGAAAATTCAGTTCGTTGTGCAAAAAATCTTCGGAAGAAATTTCTTCAGGCTGCAAATCCGCGTGCATTCCGTTTTTCCATTCCGCATAAATCCGCGAATTTTTCGTCAGGACAAATTTGTGCCAGAACGCCGAATCCAGAATTCCTTCCGCAAAAAATTGCCGCAGCGTTTCCATGGAATTTATGGTGTCCGTTTCCGACTCGCCGAAAAATCCGTAAATCATGTACGCGTGCACAAAAATTCCGCTTTCCTTAAACGCACAGCACGCGCCCACGATTGCGTCCAGGTCAGTTCCTTTTTTTACCGAATCCAGACCGTTCTGCGTTGCAATTTCGATTCCGCCCGTTACGCCCAGAAGTCCGCCGAACGAAAGAAAATCCGTCAGATCCCTGCGGAAAATTTTTTCAAACCGCACGTTGCCCCAGAACGAAAATTTTTTCTGTGAACGCAAATTCATCCACGAAAATTTTTTCAGCGCGACGGGAGGCATGGCTTCGTCCACAAAATGAATTCCGCGGATTCTATTTTTTTCCGACTGATTTTCCAGCGAACGAAAAAGTTTTTCCACGCAGACATTTTTGTAAAACGAAACGTAATCCAGCTGAGTGTCGCAGAACGAACAGCGGTGCCAGTAACATCCGTGGGCAAGGTACGCTTTCATCCACGCGCCGTCAGACCAGAGCCGCTGCATGGGATTTTCGTCGTCGGAACATCGCGGATAAATCGAAAAATCCACGGAAGAATAATCCGGAAAAATTTCTGAAGTGGCACGATTTTCAAATTCTTCGTAACGCTGATTTTTCCAGACGGGTTCAAGAATTTTTTCCGCCGAAAAGATGCGCATTTTGTAAACTGAATTCTGCGTGAAATTTTTTCCGCTGATCTGGTCAAGCAAATTTTTATACGAGCCGTAGCCCCTGTCAAAACTCAGCGAATCCGCGTAACGAAAAAAATTTTTTTTGCGGAATTCCCGGAGTTCAGTGCTGACGAATCCGCCGCCGATGGACACAAAAATTTTTTCGCCGAATTTTTCCTTTAAAAATTTTCCGGTAAAAAGTGCGGGCGCGAAAGTTCCTGCAAACGGCACCGAAATGCAGACCAGATTAAATTCGTCCGGAAAAAAATCCGCGAAATTTTCTTCAAGAATTTTTTTGTAAAAAACGTTCAGCACGGGCGACGACAGAATTTTTTCCACGGAAGAAAAATCGCTTTCACAGGAAATTCGTTCCGCGTAACGCACCAGCGAAAAATTTTCGTCGAACACAAACGAAACGTAATCCGCAAAATCCATCAGAAAAAGCGACGCCAGATTCCGCGAGTCGTCCACGGTCAAATCACGATTTAAATTCTGCGCATAAAATTTCATCCGGTTTCCGCGGGCAGCGTGGGGCGAAAAAACAAAATCGTGGCAAAGTTCCCGCGAGCCGTTTCCGCAAAGCAAATCCATCACGAAGGACGCAGACGAAATCCATTTTTCTTTTTGCAGAATGTACGTGCGCAAACTGGTGCCGGTAAATTCGTCGCCGTTTTTTTCCGCCGATTGCGCAAGACGTATTGCTTTTTCTTCAGTGCGCGAAAAAATTTCCGTCATTCCTTCCGCCGAAAAAATTTTCCTGAAAAGCTGAATGCTCAAATCTTTCCATTCGGTGCGGCATCCGAGATTTTTAAAAAACGATTTTAAATATGCGCCGGACGGATAAGGCGTGTTGGGCTGAACCAGAGGCGGCTGGACAATCGTTACGTTCACACCATTCATGCGGCAATTTTAATTACGCAAAAAAAAGTTGTCAAAGGGAACGGACGCAAAAATTCCGCGGAAGAAATTTTCATTCCCTTGACCGAAAAAAAAATTCTCGTTAACATCGCGAACCAATGGTTAACGAAAAAAAATCTACAAAGCGGAAAATTTTAAAAATTCTGCGGGAAGAAAAAAAATCCGTTTCGGGCGAAGAACTTGCAGCCCTTTCAGGAATTTCGCGCGTGGCAGTCTGGAAAGCAATCCGTTCGCTGCAAAACGACGGCTACGGAATTTCGACTGAACGCACGGGCTACGTTCTGCAAAAAGATTTAAAGGACGTTCTGTTTCCGTGGGAATTCGGCGATGACGAAAAAAATTTTTTTCACTTCAGCGAAACGAAATCGACCATGAACGAAGCGCGAAAAATTGCGTGGGAAAATTCCGCGGAAGAAATTCAAATCGTTACGGCAGACAGGCAGACGGACGGACGCGGACAGTCAAACCGGAAATGGAAAACGCTCAAAGGAAGCGTCGCCTGCACGATCGTCACGCACAATGCAATTCCCGTTCAGTTCAGCGCGCGGATGGTGATGGCGTGTCAGCTTGCGGTGGTTTCGGTGCTGGAAAAAATTTCGGGCGAAAAATTTTTCGTGCGGTGGCAGAACGATGTCTGGAGCAGCGGCGGAAAAGTGTGCGGCGTGCTGAGCGAAATTTTTGCGTCGGGCGGAATCTGCGTCTGGCAAAATCTGGGCGTGGGCATAAATATTTCGTCGAGTCCTTCCGTCGAAAATGCGGATTCGGTTTTTCACGGCGAAACGAAAACAGGCAGGCGGGAAATTCTGTCGCTTCTTTTAGACGAATTCAAATCGTTTCAAAAAATTGCACTGGAAAATTCCGCGGAACTTGAAAACGCATGGAACGAAAAATGTCCTGACGTGCAGAAAAAAATCCGCGCAGAAAATTCACCGGAAGAATTTATTTTTAAAGGCGCTGATTTTTTCGGCAGTGCAGTTCTTGAATGCAGCGACGGAAGCGAAAAAAAATTTCTGCCGGGCGAAATTCGTCTGGAAAAAAAATCTGAAAACGGAGAAAAAAAATGAAAACAAAAAAAAGTTCGGCGCTTGTTCTGTCGGCGCTTTTTGCGGCACTGATTTCGGCGGGATGCTTCATCCAGATTCCGTTGCCCAGCGGAGTTCCCGTGGTGATTCAGGACATGATGGCGATGCTGTCGGGACTTCTGCTCGGTCCCCTTTACGGCGGAATTTCGGCGGCGATTTTTATTCTGCTCGGAATTCTGGGGCTGCCGGTTTTTTCGGGGAAAGCGGGACTGCACGTAATTTTGCAGGGACCAACGGGCGGATTCATTGCGGGATATTTTGTGGCGGCGGTTCTGGGCGGACTCGTGCTGGAAATTTTCCTTCCGCGTGAAAAAAAATTTTCCGCCAGAAAAGAATTCGCCTTAATTTTTTTTGCTGCGGTTCTGGCGACCGTCATAGTTTTCTTTTTCGGCGTGATGCGATTTAAAATCGTAACCGGTTCGTCCGTGGAAAAATCCCTTGCGCTCTGCCTGCTTCCTTTTTTGCCCGGAAACGCAATCAAACTCGCGGTGATGATTTTCGTGACGAAAAAATTCCGTCCGGTCGTTTCAAATTACGTTTTAAAATGAACGCAGAAATTTGTCTCGAAGTTTTAAACGTTGCAAAAAAATTTCCCGACGGAACCGTTGCGCTGGATGACGTTTCGTTTAAAATTTTCTGCGGCGATTTCGTGGTGCTTGCCGGTTCAAACGGTTCGGGAAAAAGCGTCCTGATGTCGCTCATTGCCGGGCTGGACGAAGCAACTTCCGGCGAAATAAAATTTTCAGGTCGCGCAGGTCTGGTTTTTCAGGATGCGGATGCGCAGATTCTGGGCGAAACTCCTTCCGAAGACGTTTCATTCGGTGCGCGGAATCTGGGACTTCGCGGCGAAAAACTTTTTCATCGCGTAGACGAATGCCTTGAAAGCGCCGGCCTTCTGCACAAAAAAAATTCTTACTCGCGGACACTTTCGGGCGGAGAAAAAAGACGGCTTGCTGTTGCAGGAATTCTTGCCATAAATCCCGCGCTCATGATTTTCGACGAACCTTTCGCGAATCTCGACTGGCCCGGCGTTCGGACTGTCTGCGCGCTTTTAAAAAAATTGAAGGACGAAAAAAAAACTGTCATCGTGCTCACCCACGAACTGGAAAAAATTCTTGCGCTGGCAAACCGTTTCATCGTGCTCGACAAAGGCAAAATCCGCTTCGACGGAACTCCTGACGACGGTCTGAAAAAAAATCTGGAAGCATGGAGCATCCGGAATCCGCTTACGGAAAAAAATTCTGCGGAGGAACTTTTGTGGCTGTAAAAATTTTTTCGTTCCGCAAAGGAAATTCCGTCGTTCACGGACTGCCGCCGCTTTTAAAAATTTTCGCGCTCATTCTGTTTTCGATTTTCGTTTTCAGCGGAAAAGGAATTTTTGCTCCGGAAAAAATTTTTTCGTTCACGACGATTTTAAAAATTTCCGCCGAAGGAATTTTCGTTCTGATTTTCTTTTTTTTGTCGGAAGGAAATTTCAGGAC